>NZ_MEGP01000005.1:0-92596 GCF_001725555.1 Thiobacillus sp. SCN 63-57
ACGAATCCAGGGTCATCGCGTCTCGCTACTCGTCGGCCAGGGTGAACACGATGCGACGGTTCGCCTGCTTGCCGGCCCGGGTTTCGTTGCTTGCGATCGGCAGGCTCTCGCCGTAGCCGATGGCGTAGAGACGTTCCGGACCGATGCCGCGCAGGATCAGCGCATCGACAACCGCTTCGGCACGGGACACCGACAATGCCAGGTTGGCCTCGTCCTCGCCGTCGGAGTCCGTGTGACCTTCGACATTGACGGTCGCTTCCGGACACAGGGCCAGGTCGCCCGCCAGCTCGTCAATCACGGGCAGCGACTCCTCGGCCATCCTGGCACTGCCAGACTGGAAGGTGATGGCATTGCGGGCGGCAAGCGCGCCGACCTTGTCGCGACAGACATCGAGGGGCGGCAGCAGCGTCACGCTGGTTTCCCACTGATCGAGCGCCGGCACCGCGGCAAGCGCGGTCAGCGCCGCCTGCCTGGTCGCTTCGGTTTCGGCGCGGCCGATGAATACCCATTTGTCGCCGTCGAGCCCGAACTCGCCATCGGCCAGCAGGCTCAGGGCACGGCTGCCGGCATCGGCGCTGGTGATGAAATCCGCCGGCAAGTCGGGGTTGATGGCGAGGCCTTCCGACGTACCAACGATCATAGTTGGCATCCGCTTCCTACAGTCGAAGAACTCAGTTCCCTTGGAAAAGAGATTTTAGTGCTCACTAACCAGTTCAATGAGGCGCGTCTTATGGGCTTCCTGGCGGAGGCGCTTGCAAAGCGGCCAATCGCAAAATGACGACGCCCAACACTTCGGTCAAGCGGGACTGGCCTACAGCGGCCTTCGTCCGCTTCCGGCCAGCCCATTACCGTCAACGTTTAGCCGTCACAGGATCCCTATGAGCCTCATCCGCTACTCCGCACTGCTTTGCATGCTCTTGGTTGCGCCAGCTCACGCCGAAGGGAGCGCTTGGCACGACAGTAGCGGAAAGCCCGTGGCAGAAACGGAGTCGATGAAGTCAAAAAGCGAATTTGCCGGTTCGTTGCTTGCGACGACGGACGAAGCCTGGGAAAAGAAGTGGAACACTCCTCCGGAAACAAAGCCGAACTTCAACAGAGCCGGAACGGTGCCATATGGTAAGAAGGTCCATGTTCTTATCTTTTTTGTGAACCCAAAGCTAGACGAACGACGGAATGCTGACGTCCGCTGTGATGTACGAATGTTGGCTCCCACAGGAAAGGTTTCGTTCGATCAAAAAGACATGACCTGTTTTGCCGGGCCTATCCAAGGCGGCCCATACTACCTCCGGCTTTCGGCACCGGTAATTACCTTCTCGGGCGATCCGGGCGATCCACCAGGCAATTGGTCAATCGAAGTGGTACTTCGAGACGCCATACGGAAGGTTGAGCTTCCACTTCGTACAACGTTCGTACTGAAGTAGCCATGACGACTAACCTTTCAGTCGAGCGGACCTGCGCGAAACCCCATTCTGGCGAACGCATAGAAAACCAAGGCAAGAAGCCATGGTGGAAACTTTGGTGAAAACGCCCAACCCGGCAGTCGAGAGGGACGGCCAACCAGCTGCGCTGGTTGGTTCCCTCAGCGCTTCGCGCTCCGGCCGCCCCTCACTTCTACGTTAGCCATCAGGGAGTTAATAATCAGATGACAAGAACCACAAAATCCATATCAGCTATAGCAACCCTCGCCACTCTGCTTCTCGCAGGTTGTGCAACTCAGTCCGTCCCGAGTGAACGTCTAAATCAAGTGGCCGTTGTTACTTCTGGCGGTACCAATTTGTGGACCTTGGGGCGTATGCCAACTATTTCTGTTGTTGAAGTGGATGGAGCCGCTCCAGCGAACGCCTATGGCCCTATCGAGCTCGCCCCAGGCCCACACAAGCTCAAAATGAAATGCGGTGGGAACATCACCGAAACCGAAGTTACCGTAGCAGCGGGCGAAGTGTATGAATTCTCTGTCGTCATGGGCGGATCCGGCGGCTGCCAAGGCTCCCTTTATCGGGTCAGACCCGCAAACAACTAAACATGGCTAACAATTCGGTCAAGCGGGGCTGGCTTACAGTGGGCTTGCCCGCTTCCAGCCAGCCCCTTACCTAAAACGTTAGCTCGCTGCGAGCGACTCGTCGACAAGCGACAATCCAGTGGGACGCCAAACTCTGAGTAAAATTTCATGGGACTTCTAACCTTCAGCCTCAACGTAACCCTGGACGGCTGCGTCGACCACCAGGAGGGAATCGCCGACGACGAGACACACGCTTTCTTCACCCACCTCATGGACGAGAGTGGGGCGATGCTGTGGGGCCGCCTCACCTACGAGATGATGGAGGGCTACTGGCCGGCGGTCGCTCGCGGCGACGAGGAGGCGCCGCCGGCGATGCGCGAGTGGGCGGTTAAGCTGGAGGCCAAGCCGAAGTACGTGGTGTCGTCGACGCGAACGGAATTCCCTTGGACCAACAGCCACCCCATCGCTGGCGACCTGCGCTCGGGCGTGCAAAAGCTCAAGGACGCGACCCCGGCCGGCGTACTCCTCGGTAGCAGCAAGCTCGCGACCGAATTGGACCGGCTGAATCTGATCGACGAGTACAAATTTCTTGTTCACCCCAGGATCGCTGGCCATGGTCCGACCCTGTACCAGAGCGGGCTGGCCAGTACTCGACGGCTCGAGCTGGTCTCGGCGACGCCGCTCAGTAACGGCGCGGTCGCCATGCACTACCGGCGCGTGCGCGGCTAACAATCGGTTGCAGCGGACGGTCCGCTGCGCGGCCCGCCGCTGAACCGGGGCGTTGACCGGTAGTCACCGAACACCGGACACATGAAATAGTCAGCCTGGGAGGCCGCTTTGACCGAACATGAGACAGGCATGCCTTCAATCTGAGCTTCCGCTCGTGACCGACTCGAGACTGTAGAAACTGACCCAGGCCACTGGAAGTGGCAATCAAGACCGATTCACCGTGTCTGCTCCAGCATGCCGGTACCCAGTTCGTCTCCCGAACCTGGCCTCTGCTCGAAGCCATGCGGCCCGATCAGGAACAAAATCCTCCTTCCACGAGTCACCTGAACGCTTTCGGATTTCTGCGACGCCCAAGAACGCGGGACGGATAATCGCAAAAGTACGGCGTGGCCTCTTGAACAAGCGACCACGGTAATTACAAAACGCATCTCCGATTTCAGTGCGCGTACCGGATTGATCCGTGCTGGACAGCGTGTCCAGGCAGCGCGAGATGCTGAATGGGGGGCGCTACGGCTTGATTAAACGGTGCACTCGCTGCTGCAATCCATCGCCCTCTTTCTGCTCCCTTGGGAGTTCTCCCCAACGGTGCTGCTGCTGTGTGCCGGCAGCGTGCTGTTGTATGTGCGCGGGCTGCGCCATGCGGGCAGCGAGGCGACGTCGCCCGGATTCTGGCGTATCGCCGCTTTCTTCGTTGGCCTGACGTCCATCTATGCGTTTCTGCAGACGCATCTGGATTATCTGTCCCAACACATGTTCTGGATCCATCGGCTGCAGCATCTGGTGCTGCACCATGCGGGGCCGTTTCTCATTGCGTTGGCGGCGCCGCTGGAGATCATGGCTTTGGGTACGCCGCGTTGGCTGCGTCGGGGGCTCTTCGTGCCTGTGTTCAATAATCCGCTGACGCTGCGGCTCTATCGGCTCCTCCAGCATCCGGTCGTCGCCCCGCTGCTGTTCACGGGACTGATCGGGTTCTGGCTCATCCCGTCGATTCACTTCAAGGCCATGCTCAGTCTTGCGCGTTACGACGTCATGAACTGGAGCATGCTGGTCGACGGCTTGCTGTTCTGGTGGCTGATCGTGGGGCCGGAGAAACACACCGGCCTCAAGCCGTTGGGCTATGGCACCCGCATCATCATGCTGTGGGCCATCATGCTGCCGCAGATCGCCATCGGCGCTTATATCGCCTTGAGCAGCACCATTCTTTATACCAGCTACAGCGTATGCGGCCGTGCCTGGCCGATTGCCCCGATGACCGATCAGGATATCGGCGGCTTGATCACCTGGATCCCGGCCGCCATGATGAGCGCGGTGGGCGCGCTGGTCGTGTTGCGGCGGTGGCGCAACGATAGCCATTCCGAGCGGGCGAGGCCGCTTCGGCCTGGCGTCGAGATGCAGTGAAACCGTGTTCGGGCGAACGCCGCCGCCTGTCGGGTTGTCTGCCCGATGGACGCGATCATCGGTCCGGATAAGCACGCACACGATCAATGGAGGCACCATGTCCCTGAAAGATGTTTCGCGAAAACCGCTGCTGTGGCTTGCCGCAGCACTGTGCATGGCGTTTGCCGGTCTGGCGCAGGCTGCGGGGAGTCCCGCGTCTGTCGAGCATGCGCGCATTCGCTGGCTGCCGGACGATCTGCCGCTGGCCGGTTACTTCGACCTGACCAACACGGGGCCGCGGCCGCTCACGCTCACGGGCGCATCCAGCACGGTATTCGGCGACGTGATGATGCACCGCACGGTTCATCGCGGCGGTGAAACGGGGATGGTGCCGGTACATGACATGCAGGTGCGCCCCGGGCAGACGCTGCATTTCACGCCGGACGGCTACCACCTGATGTTGATGGGCCGTACCCGGGCGCTGGCCAAGGGCGACGTGGTGCCGATCCGGTTGACGTTTTCCGGAGGGCGCTCGATGGACGTGATGTTCGCGGTCAGAGGCGCCGACATGCAATGAGCCTGCGGAATCCTGTTGCCCGTACGCGAATTTTCCTGGCTGCGGCGTTCTGTTCGTGTGCGGCCCTGCTGAGCGGATGTAGCCAGGAGAAAACCTGGGACCTGGTCAACATTACCGGCATCGTGTCGCCGCTGGCGTTCTCGCTTACGGACGACACGGGGCGACATGTCACCGCGGAGACCTATCGCGGCAGGATCGTCATGCTGTACTTTGGCTACACGCATTGTCCCGACGTGTGCCCCACGACGCTGGCCACGCTGTCCCAGGCGTTGTCGAAACTTGGGGCCGCTGCCGACAAGGTGCGGATATTGTTCGTGACGGTCGATCCGCAACGCGATACGCCGCCACTGCTCAAGCGCTATGCCGAGGCATTCGGGCCTGAATTCATCGGACTTCGCACCGACGACCCGGCACTGCGCCAGCTGGCCAAGCGCTACCGCGTCACCTACAGCCTCGGCAAACCGGATGCCCACGGCAACTACGAAGCGACCCACAGCAGCGCGGTCTTCATCTTCGACGGCAAGGGCAAGGCGCGGCTGATGGCGGAATCCTCCAGCAGTGCGGTGGCCATTGCCCACGACGTGCAGCAACTCATCGGCGGCGCGTGAGCGCGGGGGGGGGCTTCCCTTGTCGGTCGGCCGTAAGACGTGGGGAACGCTGAACATGTCTTTCGACACGCTCAGGACGAACGGCAACCCGTTGATTTCGTTCGTGGCGAGCCCTTCGGCGCAGCTCAGGACAGGCTCGTCGAACCACCCGGCAAACCTGCTTTTTCAGCGTTTCCTTAGCGGTTGAAGTCCGCGATGCAGTTCTTCAGCGCGTTGACGTTGTTTGTGCCGAGCGTGCAGTTGCCTGTCTTGAGCGGACGGTTTCTCGACTCGTCGCGGGGGCTGCGACTGGCCAGCAGGTCACGCCGGGCGCCGGGCGAGGTTTCGGCGACGTTGAGCGCGGCCAGCTGCTTTTCCGCCGCGTCGAGCTGCTTTTGTTTTTCGGCCATGGCCTTCGAGGTCTCGACGAGCTTTTCCTCTGCGGTAGTGCGCTTGGCCTGTTCTTCCGTCAGCGCTTTGTGCGTTTCCGCGCTGGACTGGGTCGAGTCGGCCAGGGCTGTCTGCAGGCGCCGGTTCTCCGCGACCTGCTCGCCGATCAGGCTTTCGAGCTGGCGATGGGCGTCGGAGGTGGCGGCCGAGTAGGCGGCGAGGGACGCCGCCAGCTTCTTCTCGGCGTCGGCGCGCTGGGTCTGCTCGTTGTCGAACGCCTTCTGGATGTCGGCGCTGGGCCGGGTTTTCTTCGCACGCGCGGCTTCCTGGCGCAGGTTGTCGTTGAGCACCTGGTCGAGTTGTTGCTGGAACAGGGTATAGGCGAGGGCACCGCCGCCGGCGCCGCCGACCAGGAGCACGCTCATATAAATCAGGAGTGCGCGCAGACGGCGTTTCGGCTTGGGGACTTCGACAGGCGTCTCGGCCGGGGCGGCCGATGCGCCGCGTCGCGTCTCCGAGCGGTCCGGCCGGGCGCCACGCCTGTCATCGGCGTCGTCGGTTTTCTCCGGCTCCCCGCCGGCTTTCGTGCGCAGACGTTGCAGGAAGGCGATGCCGGCGTCGAGCACGGCCGTGATCCGGGTACGCACCTTGGTGCGCAGCGCGCGCTTGGCGTGTGCCGACAGGGTTTCTTCCGCAGCCGGCGCGTCAGTCGGCTCGCGGGAGCGTGGGCTCGCGGCAGGGGCGGGGGAAGCGTTCAAGCAGGTCTCGCATCGGTGTCATTCTTAATAGGGGTATCGGCCCGTTCTGGAATAACTGAATGCAGCGGCCGGGATGCGGCCGGTCACTGGTTGAGTTGCAGTGCGGCCAGCCGCGCGTAGAGTCCGCCCTGCCTGCGCAGATCCTCCGGCGTGCCGGTTTCCACGATGCGGCCGCCGTCCATCACCACGATGCGGTCGACTTTCTGCACCGTGGCCAGCCGGTGCGCGATGACCAGCGTGGTGCGTCCCTGCATGGCGGCACCGAGGCCTTGCTGCACCAGGGCTTCCGATTCTGCGTCGAGCGCGCTGGTGGCCTCGTCGAGCAGCAGCAGGGGGGCGCCTTTCAGAATGGCGCGGGCGATCGCGATGCGCTGGCGCTGGCCGCCGGACAGGCGGGTGCCGCGCTCGCCGAGGAAGGTCTGGTAGCCCTCGGGCAGGCGCTCGACGAACTCGTCCACCAGGGCGGCTCGGGCCGCGCGGAGGACCTCTTCGTCGCTGGCGGTGGCGCGGCCGTAACGGATGTTCTCCAGCGCATTGGCCGAAAAGATGACCGGGTCCTGCGGCACGATGGCGATGCCCTGGCGCAGGTCGTGCAGGCTCAGCTGGCGGATGTCCTGCCCGTTGAGCCGGATCGCTCCTGCGGACACTTCGTAGTAGCGCAGCAGCAGCTGGAACAGCGTGGTCTTGCCGGCACCGGACGGGCCGACCAGCGCGACGCTTTCGCCCGGCGCGATGTCGAGGCGGATGTCGTGGAGCGCGTCGGTGTCCGGCCGGGCGGGGTAGCGGAACGTGACGTGATCGAAGCGGATCGCCGCCCGGGCCGGCTGAGCCGGCGCTTGCGGGCTGGGGGCCTCGTGGATGGCGGATTCGGCGTGCAGCAGGTCGAGCAGCCGTTCCGTCGCCCCGGCGGCGCGCATCACGTCGCCCCACACTTCCGACAGGGTGCCGACGCCGCCGGCCACCAGCGCCGCATAAAGGACAAAAGAGGCGAGCTGGCCGCCGGTCAGGATGCCGTCGTGTACCTGACGGGCGCCGATCCACAGGACGAAGATGATCGTCCCCATCACGGCGGTGATGATCAGCGCCGTGAGCGCGGCGCGCACGCGCGTGCGCCGGATCGCGGTGACGAAACTGGCTTCGGTGCGCTCGGAAAACCTTCGGGCTTCCTGCTGTTCCTGCGTATAGGCCTGCACCGTCGGCATGGCGTTGAGAATCTCGCCTGCCAGCGCCGAGGCATCGGCGATCTTGTCCTGCGATTCCCGCGAGAGTTTCTTGACCTTGCGGCCGATGGCGAGGATGGGCAGCGTCAGCAGCGCCATCAGGCCGAGGTTGAGGGAGAACAGATAGAGGCTGGTGACGGCCAGCATGATCATGCCGCCGATGAACTGGAACAGGCTGCGCAGGCCCATCGAAATCGAACTGCCGACCACGGTCTGCACCAGCGTCGTCAGGGTTTCGAAGAATTGCGGCGATTGCGCCAGCACGCGCGCGTAGACGGCGCTGCGCAGGTCCGCCGTTGCCCGCTCGCCGATCCAGGCCACGGTGTAGTAGCGCGCCGCCACGGCGAGCGCCCAGATGCACGCCAGGCCGAACAGGACGACGAAATGTCCGTTCAGGCTCAAGGCGCCGAGCAGGCCGCCGCTCGGTTGCGCCGGTTGGCCGAAGCCGAAGTCGATGAGATCGCGAAACGCCAGCGGCACCAGCAGGATGGTTCCGGAACCCAGGCACAGCAGCATGAAGGCCAGCGCAAGCCGGGCCCGGTAGGGCCGCAGGAAAGGCCACAGGCCAGCCAGCGCCGACAGGGGGCGAGGGCTGGCCGTGGAGATGGGGGGAGCCGGGGTCATCCCCAATTATTGTCCAACTCGTTCCCCGGCGTGCGGGAAATGCGTCTTCAGCGCTGCTGGGCCCGGGCGAGTTTGGCCTTGAGTTCGGGCATGACGGCGGCGGCGGCCTTCTCGCCTTCCAGGATGGCGAGATTGCGATCCGCGAAATCGGTGCTGCTCACGGTGGCGGTCTTCGGCCGGATGACGACATCCGCATCTTCCAGCTCGTGGCGGCTGATCGTATGGCCCATGATGGCGAAGGTCTGCAGCAGCACGTCCAGCGTGCCGGCGAGCCTGTCGCGGCGGTTGACGTTGGAAATGTCCACGGCGATGACGAAGTCCGCCCCCATGGCGCGTGCCGCCTGGGCCGGCACCGGCGAGGTGAGGCCGCCGTCCACGTAATCCCGGCCGTTGATTTCGACGGGCTGGAACACGCCCGGCACGGCGCTGGAAGCGCGAACCGCCATGCCCGTGTTTCCCTGGCGGAAGAGCACCATCTCGCCGCTTTGCAGGTCGGTGGCCACCACGCCGAGGGGCTTCGGCAGCCGCTGGATGGGCAGGTTCTTCACCTGCTGGTTGATGAAGTCCTGCAGCGCCTCGCCCTTCAACACGCCCCGGTTGGGCATGACCCAGTCCGTCACCATGTTCTCCTGGATGTCCAGGGCCTGTTTCTGCAGGTCGAATCCGCTCATGCCCGAGGCATAGAGTGCGCCCACCACCGATCCCGCGCTGGTGCCCACCACCATGCTGGGCACGATGCCCTGGGCCTCCAGTGCCTTGATCACGCCGATGTGGGCAAAGCCGCGCGCCGCGCCGCCGCCCAGGACCAGCGCGATCTTAAGCGGCGGTTTCGGCGTCGGGGTGGGTACTGTCGGCGCCGGTGGCGGCGCGGCGCAGGCGGTGAGCAGGGCAGTGAAGAGGAGCAGGGCGAGGCGGCGCATGGAATAAACCGGACTTTCAGGATGCCGGATTATGGAGGATGGCGGTCGAACCGGGTAGCCAGTCGCTAAGCATTTCGGGGAAGCCGGAATCGGCTGTCGAAATGAATACGCCTTAATCTAATCAGATCCTGCGACAAGAGCCAGGATCTGACGCGGGACTTGTGTGGAGTATTTTTGCGATGACGATCGGCGCCAGCATTCACTTCGGCATATTGCCGCTACTTGGCCAATCGGCCGGAACAAAAAACCGACTTTCCAGCGATCTACGAGCGCCTGCCTGACTTTTTGTAATACCCCACCAATTCGCTCTGCGCCAGGATGTGGCCCTGCATCGCCTTTTCCAGTGTGGCCTTGGTCGCCGACCAGAAAACCGGCAGTCGGGTGTCGAGTGCGTATAGCTTGAAGACGTAACGATGGCGGCCGATGGGCGGGCAGGGGCCGCCATAGTCTGTGCGCTGCCAGTCGTTGAGACCTTCGCGCGTGCCGGCCGGCAGCCGCGTCGTGGTCATGCCGGCGGCGAGTCCGGGGGTGCTGGGCGGGAGGTTGTAGAGCACCCAGTGCACCCAGGTCGTTTTCGGCGCAGCCGGGTCGGGCGCATCGGGGTCGTCGACGATCAGCGCCAGGCTTCGGGTCTCGGCCGGTACGCCGGTCCACGCCAGCGGAGGCGACAGGTCGCTGCCCTCGCAGGTATGCAGGCTGGGAATATCGGTGTTCGGGGCGAATGCGCTTGAAGTCAGTTCCATAGTCGTGTGCCTTTCCGTGGCATATGCGATCCCGCCTGCCAGAGCGAGGGCGATAACCGCCCCCATCGATTTGCGTACCCAATCCGGCATGCGTCATCCATTCGTTCAGTTTGAATGAAATATAGACAGTTCAACCGGTCGTGTGCGTGGGGCGCGCAATGCGCCCCTTTCAGGGCTGCACGCCGAGTTCCTCGCACAGTCTACGCACTAATTCTTTCAAGGCGTCGACTTCGGTTTCGAGTCGCGCCACATGTGTCTTGAGCGCGGCGATTTCACCGATGCTGACGGTGTCGCCGGGTTCGAATGCAGAGGCAGGCGCTGCCGGAATTGCCTCGATATCCGGGGTGCCGCTGAGCAGATGCGCCCAGCGGTTTTCGCGCGAGCCGGGCTGGCGCGGCAGTTCGGTCACCAGGGCGCCATCGGGCCGTTCGGCCAGTTCCTGCAGAAAGGCGTCCACTGCCGAGATGTCGGCGAAGCGATGCAGGCGTTCGCTATTGATGCGCAACTCGCCCGCGGTTTGCGGGCCGCGCAGCATCAGCACGGTGAGCAGGGCGACGGACTGGGCAGGCAGGCGCAGGACTTTTTCCGTGTTGTGGGCGTAGCGCGTCACGCGGCCGCCGCTGGACTCGATGACCAGGGCCGGCCCCTTGAGCGCGTCGATGGCGGCCTGCACCTCGGCCTCGCTGGCCTCCATGATGGGATGGCGGCTGGTCTTCTGGTTGCAGCCGGCCACCAGGGCATTGAGCGACAGCGGATAGGTGTCGGGTACGGTGTGCTGCTTTTCGCAGAGCACGCCGAGGACGCGGGTTTCGAGCAGGGACAGGACAGGCAGGCGCGGGAGGGTCATGATGGAGCCGGAAATATCGAGAGCAGTCATTATGCCCCGAGGCGGCGGACAGCTTGCCGGATAAGAACGCTCGTGGATGATCGGCGTGAAGCGTGCGCAGGCAGCCTGTTTCCTCGCGCGTCTATACTGGGTGTACCCCTACAAGAATTGAAGGAATGGCAATGAACGTACTCGGCGCAGTCATCCTGGTGGCCTTGTTTCTGTTGGCGGGCTTCACTTTGGCCAACTGGTCGGTGCTGACCGCCCCCACCCTGCTGTCGTTCGTGGCCTTCCATGTCGAGGGGCCGCTCGGGGTGATCCTGCTGGGCGTGACGCTGGTGTTGGTGGCGCTGTTTGTCCTCTATGCCCTGATGTTGCGCACGAACATGTTGATGGAGTCGCGTCGCCACAATCAGGAATTGCAGGCCCAGCGCAAACTTGCGGAAAGCGCCGAAGCTTCGCGCCTGAACGAATTGCGTGCTCAGGTCACGCATGAATTCGCGCAGTTGCGCGATGCGATCGGGCAGGCCGATGTCCATATGGACAAGATGGAACAGTCGATGCGGCAATCCATGAACGAAGCTGCCAATGGCCTTGCCGCGCTGGTCGGCGAGATGGACGACAAGATCGATCGCGCGCTTGCGCGGAATGCAACCGAAACGAAAGGACACTGACATGAGTACCCGCGACGAATATGTGCGCAAGATGCATTCTCTGCTGGACAAGGGCAATGCCGAGATCGACGCGCTGGCAGCCAGGATGGAGCATGCCGAGGCGGGCGCGCGCGACGCGTATCAGAAGCAGATCGCTACGCTGCGCACCCGGCAGGACGAGGCGCGCGCCAGGCTGGAGTCGTTGCGCACTGCGAGCGAGGGCGCCTGGCAGGATATGAAAGCCGGCGTCGAACTGGCATGGGATGCCATCGGCGAGGCGATCGAATCCGCCCGGTCCCGCCTCGGTAAATAAGCGGCCGCTCGAGCGCGGCTCAGCTCAAATCGGCGCCTCAGAAACGAATGAGCTTGCAGAGTGCATCCAGCAGCCCGACCAGTTCCGTGCCGCCATGCAGGACGGCTATGCCCCCGCGGACGCAATAGCTGACGGCCATGGCGCCGAAGACCGTTGGAATGCCCATGAGCAGCGCCAGCGTGGCCGTGTCCGGATCCTGTGCGTTGGCGTCCTTGCGGTGCCTGTATTTGAGAATCTGGACGATGGCCATGCACACGGTGGCGGCCAGCGCCGTGATCGAGATCCACGCGAGCACGCCGCCCAGCATGCGGTAGACAACATCGCCGGTGTCGGCAGGCGGATCGGGAAAGGCGTTGAAAATCCCGGTGATGACCGCCAGGCAGAAGGCGATGAGGCCGGCCAGGAAATAGATGGTGGTGCGGTAGGGGTCGCCTTTTTTCTGGTCTGCGGCCTGTTGCGTGCCAAGCACGGCGGCTTTCACCACTGCAGGCAGGGTGGTCTGGAGCGTCCCCTGGACAGCCTGTTGCATGTTTTCCGTCATGGCGCGGCGGACGTCCTGGTCTTCCAGTGCGGCAATCACCGCGGTCTTGAGTGTGTCCGGCATGGTGTCCTTTCTGGGCAGTCCCACTTGGTATAGCTGAGAATCCGGGTTGGAGGCGTGTTCTGCCGCATCGCAGGATAATGCGGTTGTCGATCGGGCTGGATAAATTTTCGTGGCGATGGAATAAATCGGGGCGTCCCGGTGTTTGCGTCCATGCAGGCTGACTGCATCCCTCCATTTTCGAGAAAAGGATTTCCCATGAAAACCGCATTCACTTCCTCCCTGGCAGGCCTGGTCCTGCTCGTTGCCTGTGCGACGCCGAACGCCGCGCCCGTGGCCATGCAGTCGGGCGTGCTGACCAACGCCGACGGCATGACGCTGTACGTGTTCGACAAGGATGCCGCCGGCTCCGGCAAGAGCGCGTGCAACGGCGATTGCGCGACGAACTGGCCGCCGCTGATGGCAACGACCGGCGACAAGGCGAGCGGCGACTACAGCATCATTACCCGCGACGACGGCAGCCGCCAGTGGGCCTACAAGGGCAAGCCGCTGTATCGCTGGGTCAAGGACCAGAAACCGGGCGATACCACGGGCGACGGCGTGAAGAACGTGTGGCATGCGGCTAAGCCCTAAGCCGGATCTGATCGAGCACCTGCCCCGTCTGCGCCGCTACGCCCGGGCGCTGACGGGCGATGTCGCGCGTGCCGACGACCTGGTGCAGGACACGCTCGAGCGCGCGCTGGCCAGGCTCGATCTGTGGCAGCCCGGCAGCGACCTGCGCGCCTGGCTGTTCACGCTGATGCACAATCTGTTCGTGAATCAGTTGCGGACCCGCCGCCCGCAGGACACGGCACTCGACGAGGCTCTGGACATCCCGGTGAGCGGCGGACAGATGGAAGCACTGGCGGCGCGCGACATGCACGCAGCGCTGGTGCGGCTGCCCGATGAGCAGCGGGAAGTGATCCTGCTGGTTGGGCTGGAACAGTTTTCCTATGCCGAGGCCGCCCAGGTTCTGGGCGTGCCGGTCGGCACGATCATGTCGCGTCTCGCCCGTGCGCGCGAGCGGATGCGGCACATGCTGGCGGGCGAGCCCGCCGTACAGTTGAAGGTGGTGAAATGACGGATCCTGTGCGCGAGGACGATTTGCATGCCTATGTGGATGGCGCGCTGCCCGAGGCGCGACGCCTGGACGTCGAGGCCTGGCTGGCTGCGCATCTGGAGGACGCCGCGCGGGTACAGGCATGGGCTGGACAGAACCAGGCGCTGCATGCCGCATTCGATGGCGTGCTCAACGAACCCTTGCCGATCGACCTGGTACGTGCGGCGCGCCGCCGGCCGGTCCGTGCGCCGTGGCGGGCGATGGCGGCGGCGCTTGCATTGGCCGCCAGCGGCCTGATCGGCTACGGCATCGGCCTCAGAGAGGATCAACCCGTCCCGGTGCCGTTGCATTTCGCCCGCGATGCAGCGATCGCGCATGCGGTGTTCAGCCCCGAGGCGCGGCACCCGGTCGAGGTGGATGCGGCCCACGCCGCGCATCTGGTGAGCTGGCTTTCCAAGCGCGTCGGCGTACCGATCAAGGCGCCGGAATTCGGCGCGCTCGGTTTCGAACTGCTGGGCGGGCGCCTGCTGGCAGGTGAATCCGGCCCGGTGGCACAGTTCATGTATCAGGATGCGGGCGGGCATCGTGTCACACTCTATGTGCGGCGTGCCGTGACGGGCAATCGCGAGACGGCGTTCCGCCACGTCACCGAAAACGGTGTCGAGGTGTTCTACTGGATCGACCGCGATTTCGGCTATGCCCTGTCCGGCCAGATCGCGCATCAGGACATGCAGAAACTGGCCGACGCGGCCTATCGTCAGATGATGGGCGGTTGATCGAAGCATTGCGGGGGCCTGCGGCCAGCTGACGTCCGCTCCCGCGCGCATCGGCGCTGGGCGGACGCACTCAGAGCGCAGCGCCGAGGCTCCAGTCCAGTATCCGCCAGCGCCGTTCGCGGCTGCCTTCGACGGCGATCTGGTACCCCAGGCGGCGGATGGCGCCGGGGTGGGTAAGGAAGGTCTCTTCGCGAAATGGCAGGGTGGAATGTTCGATACGCCAGGGGTTCGGTCCCATGCGATAGCCGAAGCTGATTTCGACATCCAGCCACTCGAGCCATTGCGCATGCGATGGCTGCATCCGCGCGATGAGGTGCGGCAGGTCGGGCGCATCGGGCAGCGGATAGGGGCGGCCTTGCACATACATGAAGCAGGCCCCGGCGACGAGCAGCCAGGCCGGGCGGACGGGCTGTTCGCCCGCTTCCATCACGAGCTCGAGCGCGGCGGTGCCGCCGCGGCTGGGCGGCAGGCGTTCCCAGATCTCCCGGTAGTCGGCCTCGAGGCCGATTTCGGTCAGGCGCTCGCCGTCGAAGATCATGCGGCCGATGTCGCGGCTGCCGTTGGCAGGCTGAAAATCCATCTGGCGGTGCCAGGTGCAGCGTTCGCCATCGATCTGGGTGACGCCGCAAAATCCCTGCTGGCGCGCCAGCCAGGCCAGCTGGGCGTCGCTGCATTCGGCGAGACTGTGGACGCCGGAGAAATCCGGCCGCCCGGCGGGGAGGCGCAGGTCGGCGTGCCAGCGCGGCGTCTGCAGCCAGAAGACGTGGCTGTGCGTGTCGCACAGCCCGGCGGTTTCCAGCAGGCTGCGACGCCATACGCCGAGATAGGCGTTGGGAACCGGCGCGGGGCCGGCCGCCATGTCGGCCTGGGGAGCGAAGTAGCGTCGTGACAGATCGCGCAAGGCGCCGGCAAGGCCTAGGTCGTTACGGTTCATGGTCATCCGGGTGGTTCATGTCGGTTTGGCTGGCGCCGCCGGCGCACAGCAAGGCTTCCATTTCGAGCGCGGGGATCGGGCGGCTGAAGTAGTAGCCTTGCAGCTCGTCGCAACCGTGCTGGCGCAGGAATTCGAGGTGCGCAAGGGTTTCGACGCCCTCGGCCACCACCTTGAGCCCGAGCGCATGGCCGAGCGTGATGATGGCCCGCACGATGGCGGCATCGTCGGGGTCGCTGTCGATGTCGCGCACGAAGCTCTTGTCGACCTTGAGGCGGTCGACGGGAAAACGCTTGAGATAGCTGAGGCTGGAATAGCCGGTGCCGAAATCGTCCACTGCAATGTCGACGCCCAGCGTCTTCAGCGACTTCATGGCGACATTGATGCGCTCGGCATCGTGCATGACGAAGGACTCGGTCAGTTCCAGTTCCAGGAAGGCCGGGTCGAGCCCGGCCTGCGCCAGGGCGGAGGCCACCGCCTGCACCAGCCCGGTATGACGGAACTGGATGGGCGATAGGTTCACCGACACGTTGATGAGCGGCAGCCCGGCGCGCTGCCAGGCGCTGTTCTGGCGACAGGCCTCCTCCAGGATCCATTGTCCGATCGGAATGATCAGTCCGGTTTCCTCGGCGATCGAGATGAAGCTGTCGGGCGGGATGATGCCCTTGCCCGGGCAATCCCAGCGGATCAAGGCTTCTGCGCCGATGATGCGGCCGCTGGCGACGTCGATGCGGGGCTGGTAATAGACGCGGAATTCTTCGCGCTCCAGCGCGTGACGCAGGCTGTTTTCCAGTTCGAGGCGTTCGCTGATCGCCTGGTTCAGTTCGGGCGTATAGAAGTGATAAGTGCTGCGACCGGATTCCTTGGCCTTGTACATGGCGGCATCGGCACAGCGCAGGAGGGCGTCCGGATCGCCGCCGTCCTGCGGGTAGCAGCTGATGCCGACGCTGCAGCTGAGCCCGTATTCCTGCCCTTCGTCCATCCAGGGCTGCGAAATGATTTCCAGCAGGCGGCTGACGATGGCGAGGATTTCATTGTCCTCGTGCAGTTCGGTGAGAACCAGGACGAACTCGTCGCCGCCCTGGCGCGCCACGCTGTCGTGGCCGCGGACGCAGGCCATGAGCCGGTCGGCGACTTCCAGCAGCAGGCGGTCGCCGACATGGTGGCCGAGGCTGTCGTTGATCAGCTTGAAGTGATCGAGATCGACGAACACCACCGCCACCAGATGATGGTCGCGCTGCGCCTTGACGATGGCCTGTTCGATGCGGTCGCGCAGCAGCGAGCGGTTGGGCAGGCCGGTCAGGCTGTCGTGGCTGGCCTGGTGCTCGAGCACGGCTTCGTGCTGCTTGCGCTCGGTGATATCGACCACGGTACCTTCGAAGAACTGCACGCTGCCGTCGGCATCGCGCACCGCGCGCGCATTCTCGGAAATCCAGATGATGTGGCCGTCGCGCCGGTAGACCTGCGATTCGAAATTGCGCACCACGCCATGCGCCTGCATCAACCGCACGAATTCGGCGCGCCGTTCCGGCAGCACATAGAGCTGACGCTGGATGTCGTGCAGGTGCGCAACCAGTTCGTCCGGCGAGGCATGGCCGTAGATGTGCGCAAGCGCCGGATTGGCATTGAGATAGCGGCCTTCCGGCGTGGTCTGGAAGATCCCCTCGGTGGCGTGCTCGAAAATGCTGCGATAGCGCCGCACCGCTTCGTGCAGCGCTTCGTTGGCGGCCATGCGCTCGGAGATGTCCTGGATGAATCCCTCGATCCAGGCCAGGTGGCCGTGCGGGTCGACCAGCCCGACACCGCGCTCCAGAACCCAGCGCACCTTTCCGTCGGCACGGCGGATGCGGTATTCCACATCGAAGGCCTCGTTGGCCGCGAGGGCGGCGCGGATCGTGCGGCCGACGTGCTCGCGATCCTCGGGCAGGGTCATCTGGTCATAGGACACGCGGTTGTTGAATACCAGTTCGTCGGGGCGATAACCGGTGAGCTTGTGGCAGCCTTCGCTGACGTATTCCATCGTCCAGATGGCATCGATGCGGCAGCGGTAGATCATCCCGACCAGATTGTCGGTGATGGTGGTGAGCAGACGCGTGACGTCGAGCGGCGCCGCCGGGTCCGTCATGTCCGGCTCGATGGGCTGCAGGTTTTCGACCCGATTCATGGAATGCAGGGCAGCGTCGCAGCGTTCGTCAGATGGCGTGGCCATTCGCCGGCAGGGATGTCGGTTGCGGTGGTGAGCAATCGCTTCGGCAGGCGGTTCTGACGCATGGTGCACTCCGTGGGGATATCGGGTTTGCAGGTCCCGGGAGCACAGGGGGCGTGTACTTCCGGGTGTTTGTTCCGCCGTGGCCCCTGCCTGTCGACGGAATCGGAACACCCTGGTCTCCTGCGGGCGATGCAGACGACAAGGCGCCGCTATTCCCGTTGAACATCAGAGAGCAATAGATATGCCATCAGAGTCCGATATGCGAGATAGGCGCCGCCGCCGTGTACTGGCGTGGCAGGCGCAGGGCGCATGCACCGTGGTGGAGGAGGACGACGGCGGACCATGGCCTGAATTGGTGCGGCCGCTGGCGTGCATGCACCACGATGGACTGCCGAGAAAGGCTGTCCGGGAGAAGGGTCGATATACGCAGATGCGATGCAGCATCCGGCAGGTACGGAATTTCACGGGGACGACTAGGGTGTTTGCTTAGTGCGCTTCAGCCGTCTCATGCGCCACCGATAACGCTGTCAAGCGCAGGCAAGCTCCACGTCTGCCCGCCACTCAACTTGATAGAAGAACTGGGGTACTGCTGTGGAATGGATTCGTGAGGTCAGTTTGGTGCGCCGGGTCATGATCGGATTCTGGGTCATGGCCACGGTGGTCGGCGTGTTGGGGGCAAGCGCGATATGGTCACTGCAAAACAGAGCTGCCGCGCTGCAACATGCAGCCATGGGCGGTGCGGCGGGAACCGCCTCCGGATCGGAAGCGGAATGGGTGATCGGCTTGATTACCGTTGCGGGCGTCGGATTTGCGCTGCTGGCAGGCTGGGCGATTCGCAGAAGCATCAAGGATTCGGTCGAATCCACGGTGCAATGCGTGGCGCAGGTTGCGGGTGGTGACCTCGAGACCGCGATCAGCTCCCCCGGCAAGGACGAGATTTCCTGGCTGCGGAGCGAGCTCAATTCGATGCGGAAGAAGTTGCGCGCCATGGTGCTCGAGGTGCGCCAGACCGTGGAGAACGTCAACAGCGCGTCCGAGGAGATCGCCAGCGGAAATACCGATCTGTCTACCCGTACCGAGAGCCAGGCGAGCGCACTGCAGCAGACCTCGAGCTCGATGCAGCTGCTCGCCGGCATGGTGCGCAGCAACTCGCAAAGTACGCAGGAAGCCCGCGATGTGGTCGCGCAGTCGAGCAAGGTGGCCTTGCTCGGCTCGCAGACGATGCAGGACGTGGTGATGCAAATGACCGAGATTCATGACGGGGCCGCCCGCATCGGCGAGATTGTCGGGGTGATCGATAGCATCGCCTTCCAGACCAATATTCTTGCGTTGAATGCGGCGGTCGAGGCGGCCCGTGCGGGCGACAGCGGGCGCGGCTTCGCCGTGGTCGCGTCCGAGGTGCGCGCGCTGGCCCAAAGCAGTTCAAGCGCGGCGCGCGAGATCAAGGCGTTGATCGACGCCTCGACCGCACGGGTCGAAGCCGGGTCGAAGCTGGTACACGACGCCAAGCGCACGATGCAGGAGATTTTCGAGAGCGTGGAGCGCATGGCGGAACTGATCGTCAGCATCGCCGATGCCGGGCAATCGCAGAACAATGACATCGGCCAGATGAACCAGGCCATTTCGCAGCTCGATACGATGACGCAGCAAAACGCCGCGCTGGTCGTTCAGCTCAGCGCGGCGGCACAATCGTTGAAGGCGCAGTCGGGTCAGCTCAGCAGTTCAATGGCGGCGTTCCGCGTCGCGGCCTGACGGTCGTCACAGCAGGGTAAGGGCGTCGGGATGCCGCCCGGCATCCCGACGCCCTTTTTTATTGGGTGGCTTTTCGGTAGGCTTCGCGCTAGCCTCAAGAAAACCGACCCCATGCACTTTACACCTGAAGCCTTCCGCGCCTGGCCGACCAAGCGCATTACCCTGCTCGGCATGTCCGGCGTCGGCAAGACGCACATCTCCTCCATGCTGCGCGGTCACGACTGGTTCCATTTTTCCGGCGACTACCGCATCGGCACGCGCTACCTCGATGAACCGATTCTGGATCTCATCAAGCAGCAGGCGATGAGCGTGCCGTTTTTGCGCGAGCTGCTGCGCAACGACTGGATCGACATCAAGAACAACATCAAGATTCACGACCTTGGCCCGGTGCTGACCTTCGTCGGCAAGCTCGGGGGGCCGGAATGGGGCGGGCTCCCGCTCGACGAGTTCTCGCGCCGCCAGGCGGCCTACCGCGACGGCGAAATCGCCGCCATGCGCGACGTGCCGGCGTTTATCCGCAAAGGCCAGGAAATCTACGGCTATCATCACTTCGTCAACGACGTCGGCGGCAGCCTGTGCGAGTTGGACGAGCCCGGCGTGGTCGAATTGCTTGCCGAGCATACGCTGATCCTCTATATCCAGACCACGACCCGCGAAGAGGAGGACACGTTGATCAAGCGTGCGCAGTCCGATCCCAAACCGCTGTATTTTCGCCCGGCCTTCCTCGCCGAACAGCTGCCGGTCTATCTGAAGGAAAAGGGCATCGAGTTCGTGGCGCAGATCGAGCCCGACGACTTCGCCCGCTGGGTGTTTCCGCGCCTGTTCCATTCGCGCATTCCCCGCTACGAAGCGATCGCCAGGCCGCACGGCTATACGGTGACCTCGCAGGAGGTGGCCCAGGTGCGCGACGAGCGCGATTTCCTCGCACTGGTCGAGTCAGCCGTTGCGCGCAAGAAGGACTGACGATGCCGCTGGTCGCGCATAACACCCTGCCCACCTTCGAGCGTCTGCGCCGCGACGGCATCACGGTGCTGTCGACCGAGCGCGCGGCCAACCAGGAAATCCGCGAGCTTCATGTCGGCCTGCTGAACATGATGCCGGACGCGGCGCTGGAAGCGACCGAACGGCAGTTCTATCGGCTGGTCGGCGAATCGAACCCGATCGCGCAGTTCTACATGCATCCCTTCACCCTGCCGACGCTGCCGCGCGGCGAGGCGGCGCAGTCGCATATCGCGCAGTATTACGAAAGCTTCGACGCGATCCGCGAGAAAGGGCTCGATGCGCTCATCATCACCGGTGCCAACGTCACCCATTCCGACCTTGCCGACGAGCCGTTCTGGCAACCGCTGATCGAAGTGATCGACTGGGCCTGGGACAATGTCACCTCGACGCTGTGTTCGTGCCTGGCCACGCATGCGGTGATGCAGTTCCGCCATGGCCAGGCGCGCATCATGCAGCCGCGGAAGATCTGGGGGGTATTCGAGCATCGCGTGACCGATGGCCGCCACCCGCTGGTGGCCGACGTGAATACGCGTTTCGACGTGCCGCATTCGCGCTGGAACGACATCTCGCGTGCGCAGTTCGAGGCGGCGGGGGTCAAGGTTCTGGTCGAGAGCGAGGAAGCCGGCGTCCACATGGCGGTAAGCGGGGACGGCCTGCGTACCGTGTTCTTCCAGGGACATCCCGAATACGACACCGTCTCGCTCCTGAAGGAATACAAACGCGACCTGATGCTTGCGGCGGCGGGCAAGCTGCCTGCGTCCCCCCCGTTTCCCGAGCGCTATTTCAGCCGCCAGGCGCAGGCGCTGCTGGCCGAGTTCGGCAGCCGCACCCAGGCGGGCGAGATACTGACCTTCCCCGAGGCGCAGGTGCTGCCGCTGCTCGACAATACCTGGCACGACACGGCCGAAGGCGTGGTCGGCAACTGGATCGGCTGCGTCTACCAGGTCACCCACCGCGAGCGCGGCCTGCCTTTCATGCCGGGCATCGATCCCAACAATCCTTTAGGGCTGGCGTGACGGAAGCACGCGCGGACTTCGACGAGGCCCGGGCTACGCTGGTCGTCAGCGGTGCCTGGCATGCCGGAGCCGCATCAGTCTTGCTGGCACTTGGTGGCAAGACCATACGGGCCATAGATGGCGCCGGCGTCACCCAGCTCGATACCAATGGCGCGTGGTTGCTGCTGTCTGCTGTCCGACCGCAGGCGAACGACCCGATGCCCGAGCTGCAGGCTTTCCAGCCGCAGCACCTGGCGATACTGGAATTGGTCAACCGCCACAGCGCAGCCTCGGCCGCGCAGCCCGAGCACCGGCGCGAAAGCGTGCTGGCGATGACCGGCCGCGGCGCACAGGTAATGGCGGAGCATGCGCTCGGCCTGCTCGATTTCGTCGGCCGGCTGTCCATCGAACTGTGGGTATTACTAGGCAAGCCCGGCGGCTGGCGGTGGCGCGAATTCGCGGCCCAGGTGCGTGCGGTATTCGTCGGTGCGATTCCCATCGTGTCCGCCATGCTGTTCCTGCTGGGTGTGGTATTCGCCTACCTGCTGGGGGATCAGGCGCAGCAGTATGGCGCCAACATCTTTGTGGTCGACGGCCTGTTGCTGGCGATCATGCGCGAGATTTCGCCGGTCATCGTCGCCGTTCTCGTGGCCGGGCGCACGGGCGCCGCCATCACCGCGCAGCTCGGCACCATGAAAGTCACCGAGGAGATCGATGCCATCACCACGCTCGGCCTGTCGCCGCTGGCTGTCCTGGTGATTCCGCGCATGCTGGCGCTGCTGATCGCCATGCCGCTGCTGGTATTCATCGGCGATATCGCCGGGATCGCCGGCGGCATGCTGGTGGCGCAGCAACAGCTGGATATCTCGTATTCCATGTTCATGGACCGGATGGCCGATGTGATCCTGCTGAAAACCCTGGTGGTGGGACTCGGCAAGGCGCCGGTGTTCGCCATGTTCATCGCGCTGATCGCCTGCCGCATGGGCCTGTCGGTTACCCGCGACGCGCGCAGCGTCGGCGCCAATACGACCTCCACCGTGGTGCAGAGCCTGATCGCCATCATCATTCTCAACGCCATTTTTGCCGTGACGTTCGTGCGGCTGGATATCTGATGGCCGAGTCCGTGATCGAGGTTCGCGACGTGTCGACCACGCTGGGCGGACACAGCATTCATCGCGGCCTCAGTCTGTCCGTCGCGCGTGGCGAGGTTGTCGCGTTGATCGGTGGCAGCGGCACCGGAAAATCGGTGCTGCTGCGCGAAATCATCGGCCTGTTGAGGCCGCAAGCAGGGCATATCGAAGTATTCGGGCAATCGGTTCTGGACAGCACGACCGAGCAAATGAACGTGCTGCGGAGGCGCTTTGGCGTGCTGTTCCAGGATGGCGCCTTGTTTTCCTCGCTCACGGTAGAGGATAACGTCGCCACACCGCTGTTCGAGCATACCGACCTGCCGCACGCCACCTGCCGCCGGCTGGCCCGGCTGAAGCTCGCGCTGGCCGGCCTGCCACCGGATGCTGCGGACAAGCGGCCGAGCGAGCTCTCCGGGGGCATGCGCAAAAGGGTGGCGCTGGCACGCGCGCTGGCGCTCGACCCGGAATTGCTGTTCCTCGACGAGCCGACTTCCGGCCTCGACCCGATTTCCGCCCGCGCGTTCGACACGCTGATCCGGCTGCTGGCCGACAGCCTGGGCCTCACCATATTCCTCGTCACCCACGACTTGGATACACTGTTTTCGATTATCGATCGCGTCATCGTGCTGTCGAACGGCCGCGTGCTCGGCAGCGGCACGGTGGCCGAACTGAAGCACATCGACGACCCGTGGCTCAACGACTACTTTGCAGCGCGGGCCACGGAGGGAGAAACCCAGCATGGAAACTGAAGGTCGCTACACCCTGGTCGGCGCGGTGGTCCTGGCCGTGGTTGGTCTGCTGACCCTGGCCATCGTGTGGCTGACGGGCGCGGCCGACACCATCGCCTATCAGACGTATACGATTTATTTCAAGGAGCAGTCGCTCGACGGCCTGGCGGTCGGCAGCCCGGTGAAAATGCGCGGCATCAAGGTGGGGGTGGTCGACGGCTACCGTTTCTCCAACAAGCAGGAAGAAGCGGTCGCGGTCACCGCACGCATCGACGAGGGAGTGCCGGTTCATAGCGGCGCCACGGCCTTCATCAAGCGCAACCTGGTGACCGGCATTGCAGCCGTTGAAATCACCAACGGCCCGACCGAAGGCCCGCTGCTCAGCAAGGCGCCCGATGGCGAGCGCTATCCGGTCATCGCCGAGGGCAGTTCCGATATCGACAAGGTCGCGACCGCCCTTTCGCGGCTGGCGGTGAACGGCGCGCAGGTGCTGGAAAAAATGAATACGCTGTTGTCGGACGAGAACCAGCATGCCATCAGCCAGACGTTGGCCAACCTCGATGAACTGTCGCGCCACCTGGCGGCCAACAAGCAAGACCTCACCGCGGCCGTGCGGAGTATCCGTGACGCTTCCGATGAATTCCGTCTGGCCGGCGCCAGCATCGGCCAGGCCGCCACCCGCGCCGAAGTCAACATTGCCAGCGTAGGGCAGAACGCCAACGTTGCGCTGAAGGAAGCCACTGTCGCGATGGTGAAACTGCAACGCGACGCCAACCTGATTTCCCAGCAGGTTCAGCAGCTCAGCGAATCCGGCACGCTGGAATTGAACAGCGTCAGCCGCGACGTGCGTACCAGCGCCGATGTGCTCAACACGGCCGGGCAGCGCCTGTCGAATCCGCGTGCCATCCTGTTCGGCCCCGACAAGAAGCAGCTCGGCCCCGGAGAGAAACTTCCATGAAAACCGGTCTTTCCCTGATCGCCCTCGTTCTCGCACTGAGCGGCTGCGTCAATTTCGGCCAGAGTGCCAACGCGCCCGGCGTGGTGTATTACGTGCTGAACGACGCCGAGCCCGCCGCCGCACCGACGCCTGTGCCTGCCGACGCCCCTACGCTGCGGGTGCTCGATACCACCACCGGCGGTTTTTACGATAGCGACCAGCTCGTCTTCAGCCGCAGTGCCGACACCCGCGGCCAGTACCAGTTTGCCCGCTGGACCGAGCGGCCCGGCAGGCGCTTCGCCGAACTGCTGCGCGCCCGGCTCGACCGGCTTGGCCGCTACCGGGTCGCACCCGCCGGCGGGGTCGTGCACAGCGACCTGATGCTGGATACCCGGCTGGTCGAGTTCTATCACGACGCCACCCGCGAGCCGGGGCAGGTGCGGCTGGAACTGCGTGCCGAACTGGTGGACCTGAAGCAACGCAGATTGCTGGGCCGCCATACGTTTGAACAGAAGGTGCCGTTGACGACCTACGATGCCGCCGGCGCCGCCCAGGCGTCCAACGTGGCGGTCAGCCGCGTGCTCGACGACGTGAGCGCCTGGCTCGCCACCTTCAAATAAGCGCCTAGAATGCTAAAAGCAGACCCCACAACAAAAGGAGAGACACCATGAAGCGCCTGCTTGCCGCCCTGTGCCTGTGTTCCGTCGCTGCCCTTGCCCACGCTGAAATCATGCAGAAATTCGGCCAATTCGAAATCCATTACAACGCCTTGACCACCGACGAGCTACAGCCTGAAGTCGCACGCACCTACAAGATCGAGCGCAGCAAGACGCGTGGCCTGCTGACGATGTCGGTGCTGAAGAAGAACAAGGTTGGCGTGCTCAGCCCGGTACCGGCCAAGCTGACCGTCTACGCCACCAATCTCACCCGGCAGTTGGCCGACGTGAGCATGCGCGAAATCAAGGAAGGCACCGCGATCTATTACCTGGGCGAATTCCGCGTCGCGCCGCCGGATACGCTGACCTTCAAGGCGACCGTGGAAGTGCCGGGAGAGCTCAAGCAGGAAATGACCTTCGACCAGAAGTTCTTCAAGTAAACCCACGCGGAAGCGTGGTTCAGGCGTGGGACAGCGCGGCATACCCCAGCGTCATCAGTCCCCACACGCCGAATCCCGCCACCGTCAGGCCGGCTGCACGCCGCACCCACAGCTGCTGCATGAAAGGCTGGATCTGTCGGGCGAACAGCCCCATGCCCAGCAGGTTGGGCAGCGTCCCGAGTCCGAATGCCAGCATCAGCGCCGCGCCCGAGGTGGCGCTACCAGCCGCCAGTGCCGACACCAGCACCGAATACACCAGCCCGCACGGCAGCCAGCCCCAGGCCATGCCGGCCAGCACTGCCTGGGGCAGCGACTTTACCGGCAGCAGTTTCTGAAACAGCGGTTTGACCCGTCGCCACACTGATCCGCCGGCCCGTTCGAATACCAGCACCCATTGATTGAAGCCTGCCAGGTACAGGCCGAGCAGGATCATCACGACCTGCGCCAGTACATACAGCACGGTCTGCACCGGCATGAATTCCGCCAGCTTGAGCGAAGCGCCCAATGCGCCGGCCAGCGCGCCGAACAGTACATACGACGACACCCGCCCCAGGTTGTAGGCCAGGTGCAGGCGGAACGGTGGCGTGCTGCCATCGGCGCGGAAGGAGAACGCCGCGACGATGCCGCCACACATGCCGACGCAGTGCACCCCGCCGAGCAGGCCGGCGAGCAGGGCGGTCAGGAGGGAGAACTCGATCATGGCTTTTCCTGCTTCCTGCTTGCCGCTTCCTGTTCACGGGCGACCAGCCATACCAGCAGCAGCACCGGAACGCCGATCAGTGCGGTGCCGGTGAAGAACGTTGCCCAGCCATAGGCGTCGACGAATTCCCCGGAAAAGCCGGCGATGAACTTGGGCAGGAGCAGCATCACCGAGGTGAACAGCGCGTACTGTGTGGCCGAATACGCCTGGTTCACCAGGCCGGACAGATAGGCGACGAAGGCGCTGGATGCGATGCCGGCGGAGAGGTTGTCGGCCGACACCGTGAACACCAGCGCCCCCATGTCGTGCCCGCGGCCGGCCAGCCAGACGAACAGCAGGTTGGTCGCCGCCGACAGCAGCGCGCCGAGGAACAGCGTGCGCATCACGCCGAGACGCATCGTCAGCAGGCCGCCGAGCCCGGCGCCGGCGATGGTCATGATCACACCGAACACCTTGGACACGGTGGCGACTTCGTCCTTGCTGAAGCCCATTTCCTGATAGAAGGGATTGCTCATTACCCCCATCACCACGTCGGAGATGCGGTACAGCGCGATCAGCGCCAGCATCAACAGTGCCTGCCATTTGTAACGCTGGATGAAATCGATGAAGGGCGACAGCACCGCGTCGTAGAACCATGCGGCGGCGTTCAGCAGCCCGTCCGACAGCCCGAGCGAGGCGAACTTCGCGCGCGCATGCAACTCGCGTTCGCTTGTGGTGCGCGGAATTTTCTTCTCGGGTTCGCGGATGGTCAGCGTGGTGAGGATGCCAACCGCCATCAGGGCCGCCATGACCGTGTACGCCACCTGCCAGGGGTGGAAGTCGTAGGCGGCCGTGGTCGTGTCGACGCTCGCCGCGATCCACAGCGCGCCGGCACCGGCCGTGATCATCGCGATGCGATAGCCTGCCTGGTAGGTCGCCGCCATCGCCCCCTGCTTCTCGGTTTCCACCGCCTCGATACGGTAGGCGTCGAGCGCGATATCCTGCGTCGCCGAGGCGAAGGCCACTGCCAGCGCGAAGAACACCGTATGCGTCAGGTTCAGCACCGGGTCGGTGTTCGCCATGCCCAGCAGCGCCAGCGCGATGCAGATCTGCGAGAGCAGCAGCCAGGCCCGCCGCCGGCCCAGCATGCGCGTCAGCAACGGCAGCGGCAGCCGGTCCACCAGCGGCGACCACAGGAACTTGAAGCCGTACGCCAGGCCCACCCAGGAAAGATGCCCGATCGTCGCGCGCGCGATGCCTGCTTCGGACAGCCAGAACGAAAGCGTGCCCAGCACCAGCAGCAGCGGCAGCCCGGCCGAAAAGCCGAGGAACAGCATGCCGACGACGCGGGGGTGGGCGTAGACCTTGAGGGCGGCAAGCCAGGGATGGTCGCGTAAGGTCATGGAGCGTAATCGTAATCGACGATCAGCGGCGCGTGGTCGGAGAAGCGCTGGTCCTTGTAGACGAAGGCTGACTTCGCCTTCGCCGCGATACCGGGGGTGGCGATCTGGTAGTCGATGCGCCAGCCGACATTCTTCGCCCAGGCCTGGCCGCGGTTGCTCCACCAGGTGTAGGCCTCGCCGGTGTGCTCGGGGTAGAGGCTGCGGTAGACGTCGACCCAGCCGAGTTCGTCGAACAGGCGCGTCATCCAGGCGCGCTCCTCGGGCAGGAAGCCGGAGTTCTTCTGGTTGGATTTCCAGTTCTTGAGGTCGATTTCCTTGTGGGCAATGTTCCAGTCGCCGCAGATGACGATTTCGCGGCCGGACTGGATCAGCGCCTGGAGGCGCGGGAAGAAGACGTCGAGGAAACGGAACTTGGCCTGCTGGCGTTCGTCGCTGCTGGAGCCGGAGGGCTGGTAGAGCGAGATGACGGCGAGATGGCCGTAGTCGGCCTCGATGTAGCGGCCTTCGGCATCGAATTCCGGGATGCCGAGGCCCTCGATGATGCGCTGTGGCGGCTGGCGGGTGTAGACGCCGACGCCGCTGTAGCCCTTCTTCTCGGCGTAGTGGAAGGCGCCGCTGAGGCCGCCGCAGGCCACGAATTCCGGCCTGAGGTCGGCGGCCTGCGCCTTGAGTTCCTGCACGCAGACGACGTCGGCATGTTGCGTGGGGAGCCAATCGAAAAAGCCCTTGGTGGCGGCGGAGCGGATACCGTTGAGGTTGGCCGATATAATTCGCATCAAGATCGATTCAAGAAGTTAAGGAAAATGTCCGATTACAAAGCCGAGTTTGTGGAATTCGCCATCGCTTCGAACGTGTTGTGTTTCGGCGAGTTCAAAACCAAGGCGGGGCGCATGAGCCCCTACTTTTTTAATGCGGGTCTGTTCAACGACGGCGACAAGCTGAAACGGCTGGGCGAATTTTACGCGAAAGCCATCGTCGACTCGGGGATCGTATTCGACGTGCTGTTCGGTCCGGCCTACAAGGGCATTCCGCTGGCGGCGAGCATCGCGATCGCACTGGCAGGCATGGGCAGGAACGTGCCGTTCGCCTTCAATCGCAAGGAGGCGAAGGATCACGGCGAAGGCGGGTCGGTGGTCGGCGCGAAGCTGCAGGGCCGGGTGCTGATCGTCGACGACGTGATCTCGGCGGGCACCTCGGTGCGCGAGTCGGTGGATCTGATCCGGCACGCGGGTGCGGAACCGGCCGGGGTGGTGATCGCGCTGGACCGGATGGAACGCGGAACGGGCGAGACGTCCGCCGTGCAGGAAGTGCGGGAACAATATGGCATTCCAGTGGTGGCTGTGGTCACGCTGGACAATTTGGTGGAGTTTCTGGAGCGTGATGCAAACCGACAAGCTGAATTGCAAGCCGTGGCCGCGTACCGTTCAACGTATGGCGTATAGCCTGCTGGCGGCGGTTGCGGCCATTTCGCTGCTGGCAGCGAGCCCGGCCGTGGCGGGCATGTATCGCTGGGTGGATGGCAATGGCCGTGTGCATTACGGCGACACGCTGCCGCCAACCTACCAGCAAAGCGGCGCGGCCGAGATGAGCAAGCAGGGCAACATCATCAAGCGCACGCAATCCGAAGCCGAGCGCCGCGCCCAGGCCGAGCGCGAGGCCGAGCAGAAACGCATCCAGGACGAGCAACAGAAGCAGGCGCAGCTCGACCGTGCACTGACCCAGACCTATACCACCGAAGCGGAAATCGACCTGGCGCGCGACCGGGCATTGGAGAACTACAAGCTGATGATCCGGGGCGCCGAAATCCGGGCTGGTGCGGTCGATGCCAATCTGGCCGATCTGCGCACCCGCATCGCCAACGTGCAAAAGGCAGGCCGCAAGGTCGGCCCCGGACTGCAGGAACAGCTGGACCAGGCCGTTCGCGAAAGCGAGGAGCTGAAACGCACCATCCAGAAAAATCAGAAAGCCATGGTGCAGGTGCGCGAGAAATACGAGGCGGACAAGCTGCGCTTCCGCGAACTGACCGGCAAGTAGCCGGCCGCATTGTCGTGAAAAGGGGCGCCCAAACGGCGCCCTTTTGTTTTTACTGCAGCTTGCCCTTCAGCAGCTCGTTGACCTGCGCCGGGTTGGCCTTGCCCCGGCTGGCCTTCATCACCTGGCCAACCAGCGCGTTGAACGCCTTCTCCTTGCCGGCGCGGAATTCCTCGACCGATTTCGGGTTGGCGGCGAGTACGTCGTCGACGATCTTCTCCAGTTCGCCGGTGTCCGACATCTGCTTGAGGCCGCGCGCTTCGATGATGGCGTCGACTTCGCCGGCGCCTTCCCACAGCCCTTCGAACACCTGTTTGGCGAGCTTGCCGGACAGCGTGCCGTCCTGGATGCGGGTGATCAGCGTACCGAGCTGGGCGGCGGAGACCGGGCTTTGTGCGATGTCGAGCTCGGCCTTGTTGAGCGCAGCCGAGAGTTCGCCCATCACCCAGTTGGCGGCGAGCTTGCCCTGGCCGCAGGCTCGTGCGGCAGCCTCGAAATAGTCGGCGAGCGCACGCGAGCCGGTGAGCACGGTCGCGTCGTAGGCCGACACGCCGTAGTCGTTCTGGAAGCGCACCTGCATCGCGGCAGGCAGCTCGGGCAGCGCGGCACGCACGGACTCGATCCACGGCTCGTCGAGTTTTACCGGCAACAAATCGGGGTCGGGGAAGTAGCGATAGTCGTGCGCGTCTTCCTTGCTGCGCATCATGCGTGTTTCGCCGGTATCGGGGTCGAACAGCACGGTGGCTTGCTCGATGCGGCCGCCGTCCTCCAGCGTCTCGATCTGCCAGCGGACTTCATAGTCGATCGCCTGCTGCAGGAAGCGGAAGGAGTTGAGGTTCTTGATTTCGCGGCGGGTACCGAATTCGGTCTGCCCGACCGGGCGCACCGAGACGTTGGCGTCGACGCGGAAGCTGCCTTCCTGCATGTTGCCGTCGCAGATGCCGATCCAGGTCACCAGCGTGTGCAGCGCGCGGGCATAGGCCACGGCTTCGGCGCTGGAGCGCATCTCCGGCTCGGAGACGATTTCCAGCAGTGGCGTGCCGGCGCGGTTCAGATCGATTCCCGTCATGCCGTGGAAGTCCTCGTGCAGCGACTTGCCGGCGTCTTCCTCCATGTGGGCGCGGGTGAGGTGGATGACGCGCTCTTCCGACTGTCCTGAGCTTGTCGAAGGGACCACGATGGTGAGCGCGCCGCCCTCGACGATGGGTTTCGCCAGCTGGCTGATCTGGTAACCCTTGGGCAGGTCGGGGTAGAAGTAGTTCTTGCGGTCGAACACGTTGACGCGGTTGAGCGTGGCGCCGATCGCGAGCCCGAACTTGATCGCGCATTCCACTGCGCCCTTGTTCAGGACCGGCAGCACGCCGGGCAGCGCGATGTCGACCGCGTTCGCCTGCGTATTGGGCGCGGCGCCGAAGGCGGTGCTGCTGCCCGAGAAAATCTTGGATTTCGTGGCGAGCTGGGTGTGGACTTCCAGCCCGATGACGGTTTCCCATTTCATTATTTCAAACCCTCCGGCGCGCGCGCATGCCAGTCGGTGGCACGCTGGTATTGATTGGCGACGTTGAGCATCTTCGCTTCGCTGAAATAGTTGCCAACCAGCTGCAGTCCGATCGGCAGGCCCCGGGTATCGAAGCCGCACGGCAGGCTCATGCCCGGGAGGCCTGCCAGGTTGGCGGGAATGGTGTAGAGGTCGTTCAGATACATTTCCACCGGGTCGTCGGATTTCTCGCCGAGCTTGAACGCAGTACCGGGCGCGGTGGGGCCGAGGATGACGTCGCAGACCTTGAACGCTTCGTTGAAGTCGTCGGCGATCAGGCGGCGGATTTTCTGCGCCTGCAGGTAATAGGCGTCGTAGTAGCCGTGCGAGAGCACATAGGCGCCGATCAGGATGCGCCGCTTGACCTCGGCGCCGAAGCCTTGCGCACGGGTCTTGCAATACATGTCGTCGAGGCTTGCGTAGTCCGGCGCGCGGTAGCCGTAGCGCACGCCGTCGAAGCGCGACAGGTTGCTCGACGCCTCGGCAGGTGCGAGCACGTAGTACACGGGGATGGCGAGCTTCGAGTTGGACAGCGAGATCTCGACCGTCGTGGCGCCGAGCTTCTTCAGTTCCTCGACGGCAGCGTCAACCGCCGCCGCGACTTCGTTGTTCAGGCCTTCGGCGAAGAATTCCCGCGGCAGGCCGACGCGCAGGCCGGTCAACGGCTTGCCGAGGTCGCGCGTGTAGTCTTCCTTGTCGCGCTCGAGGCTGGTCGAGTCGTTGGGATCGAAGCCGGTCATCACGTTCAAGAGCAGTGCGCAGTCCTCGGCCGAGGGCGCCATCGGCCCGGCCTGGTCGAGACTGGAGGCGAACGCGATCATGCCGTAGCGCGACACCAGGCCGTAGGTGGGCTTGAGGCCGGTGATGCCGCACAGCGCGGCCGGTTGGCGGATCGAGCCGCCGGTGTCGGTGCCGGTGGCGGCGGGCGCCATGCGCGCCGCCACGCAGGCGGCGGCGCCGCCCGACGAGCCGCCCGGCACGCGGGCGGTGTCCCACGGATTCTTCACCGCGCCGTAGTAGCTCGTCTCGTTCGACGATCCCATGGCGAACTCGTCCATGTTGGTCTTGCCGAGACTCGGCATGCCGGCGGCCTTGAAGCGCTGGATCACGTGGGCATCGTAGGGGGCGACGAAGTTGTGCAGCATCTTCGAGCCGCAGGTGGTGAGCCAGCCGTCGGTGCAGAAGATGTCCTTGTGCGCGATCGGCACGCCGGTCAGCGGACCGGCCTGGCCGGCGGCGATCAGGGCGTCGGCGGCGGCGGCCTCAAGCAGGGTCTTCTCGGGATCGACCGTGATGAATGCATTAATCGACGGATTCAGCGCGGCGATGCGGTCGAGATAGGTCTGCGCCAGCTCACGGCTGGAGACCTGCTTCGCAGCGAGCTGCGCGGCAAGCGTGGAAAGAGACGTGTCGGACATGGCTTATTCGATGACTTTGGGCACGAGATACAGGCCGTTCTCGACCGCTGGCGCGATGGCCTGGAAGGCTGCATGACGATCGGTCTCGGTCACGGCGTCGTCGCGCAAGCGCTGGAAGACCTCCTGCGCATGGGCCATCGGGGCAATCCCGCGGGTGTCCACCGCCTGCATGGTGGCGATGAGATCGAAAATGGTGTTGAGTTGGGCCTGTGTGGCCTGCGCCTCGGCATCGCTGGTTTCTATGCGCGCAAGGCGAGCGATGCGCTTGACGTCGTCCGGACTGAGGGACATGGAAGCACCTGAATGACTTACGGGAACGAAGCGCGTTAGGGTATCATAGCCCCCTTGTTTTTTCTGCCCTTTCGCCCGCTGGCGCGGGTGCTGCCGCCACCATGTTCAAGTTTCTGACCAGCTATTTCTCGACCGACCTCGCGATCGATCTCGGCACCGCCAACACGCTGATTTACGTGCGCGACCGGGGCATCGTGCTGGACGAGCCCTCGGTGGTGTCGATCCGCACCGATGCGGCAGCAGGCGGCAAGCGCACCGTGCAGGCGGTGGGCGCGGAGGCCAAGCTGATGCTGGGCCGCACACCGGGCAACTTGCAGGCGATCCGGCCGATGAAGGACGGCGTGATTGCCGACTTCACCGTCACCGAGCAGATGCTCAAGTATTTCATCAAGAAGGTGCACGACACCCGCATGCTGCGCCCCAGCCCGCGCATCATCATCTGCGTACCGTGCGGCTCGACCCAGGTGGAACGCCGTGCGATCCGCGAGTCGGCGATTGGCGCCGGCGCGCGCCAGGTGTATCTGATCGAGGAACCGATGGCCGCGGCGATCGGCGCCGGCCTGCCGGTGGCCGAGGCGACCGGCTCGATGGTGGTCGACATCGGCGGTGGCACCACCGAGGTCGGCGTGATCTCGCTCGGCGGCGTGGTCTATGCCAATTCGGTGCGCGTCGGCGGCGACCGTATGGACGAAGCGATCATCAACTACATCCGCCGCAACTACGGCATGCTGATCGGCGAAGCCACCGCCGAGCAGATCAAGAAGAAAATGGGCTCGGCCTTCCCCGGTGCCGAAGTGCTGGAAATGGAAGTCAAGGGCCGCAGCCTCGCCGAAGGCGTGCCGCGCAGCTTCAACGTGTCGTCCAATGAAATCCTCGAGGCGCTGACCGAGCCGCTCAATGCCATCGTCAGCGCGGTCAAGCAGGCGCTGGAGCAGACGCCGCCGGAACTCGGCGCCGACATCGCCGAGAAGGGCATGGTGCTGACCGGCGGTGGCGCGCTGCTGCGCGATCTCGACCGGCTGCTGATGGAAGAGACCGGCCTGCCGGTGATCGTCGCCGACGATCCGCTGACTTGCGTGGTGCGCGGGTCGGGCCGTGCGCTCGAAGAGATGGACAAATTGGCGTCGGTGTTCACCAACGAGTGAACGCAGTCGCAGCTGACCGGAACCCCTGATGGCCATGCCGGGCCAGCTCATGTTCGCCCGCCGGCTGGGGCCGACGGCACGCCTGATGATCTGGCTCCTGATCGGCTTGTCCTGCGTGGTGGTCGATGTCCGTTATCACGCGCTCGACGGCCTGCGCAGCGGGTTTTCACTGCTGCTGCAACCGGTGCGTGAAGTCATGCGGGTTCCCACCAGCGTTGCCTCCGAACTGACAGGTTTTTTCACCCGCCACCGTCTCCTGCAAAAAGAGCGCGACGCCCTGCTGGCTGAACGGGCGCAGCTACAGCTCGGGGTGAATCGCGCGGCCGAACTGGCCCGGGAGAACGCCGAATTGCGCGCCCTGCTGCAATTACAGATCCGTCCGGGCCAGAAAGTGGTGCACGCGGCGCTCTTGTATCAAGGGCATGACTGGTTTGCCCAGCGCCTTACGCTGGACCAGGGAAGTGGGGCCGGGCTACGCACCGGTTTGCCGGTGGTCGATGCGGACGGTCTGGTGGGGCAGCTGACGCGGGTATATCCCGGATCGAGCGAAGTCACGCTGGTCAGCAGCACCGATCAGCTGACGCCGGTGTTCGTCGAGCGCACCGGCCAGCGCGGGCTGGCTGCAGGGAGCGGGCACGGCCAGATGGAGTTGCGTTACATGCCGTCGCAGACCGACCTCCGAGCGGGCGATCGCCTGCTGACTTCGGGCATCGACCGGGTATATCCGGCGGGTATCCCCGTGGCAACCATCAATCGGGTGTCCCGCTCGCAGTCCAGCCCCTACCTGCGGGTGGACTGTCTGCCGCTGGCAGGCCTGGATCGTTCCCGCGGCGTGCTGGTATTGATTGCCGAACCACAGGTGACGGCACGATGAACGTGTCGACCCAGTCCGGCAGCAGCTGGCGTCGCATTCTCGGCAGCCTGGTTCTGGCGGTCTTGCTGGAGCAGTTGCCGTGGTCCGGCTGGGCGCTGATCGTGCGGCCGGATTTCGTGCTGGTCGCCGTGCTCTTCTGGGCCTTGCACCAGCCTGAGCGCATCGGTTTCGGCGTGGCGTTCTTTTTCGGCCTGCTGGCCGATTTCCAGGATGGCGCAGTGTTCGGCCAGCATGCCATCGCCTATGCGATCGGAGTGTACGTGGTGCTGTACCTGCGTCTGCGCCTGTTGCAGTTCGACCCCTCCCGGCAGGCTGCGCAAATGTTTCCGATCCTGCTGGGGGTGCAGTTGATGGTGTTGCTGGTCGGCTGGCTCGCGGTCAACCCACCGGCCGGATTGAGTATCCTCATTCCGGTGCTGAGCAGTACCGTTCTGTGGTATCTGATCGCCTTGTTCGTGCGCCTGTGGCATGGCAAGGGTGCCCAGGACCGGGCATGAGCCGGACATGCCGTTAGCCACTCCGCTCAAAAACCTGGATCGTGAACTGGCCCGTTTTCACGGGCGGCTGAAAGCGGGCGGAATCTTCGTCGTGCTGCTCGCGGCCGCGCTGCTGGGACGCGCCTTCTATCTGCAGATCACGCAGCACGACTACTATATCCAGCGCGCGGAAAACAACCGTATTTCGCTGGTACCCGTGGCGCCCAACCGTGGATTGATCCTGGATCGGAAAGGCCACATCTTGGCGGAGAACTACTCGGCGTATACGCTCGAACTGGCGCGGGCGCAGCCCCACGATCTGGAAGCCACCCTGACCGAAGTGGCCAAGCTGATTGAGATCACGCCGGGCGAGTTGCGGCGTTTTCGGCGCCTTCTCGCTGAATCGCACGAGTTCGAAACGGTGCCCCTGAAAAGCAAGCTGTCCGACGAAGAGGTCGCGATCCTGGCGGCCAACCGCTACCGCCTGCCGGGGGCGGAAGTGAAGGCGCGGCTGTTCCGCAACTATCAGGCAGGACCCGGCATGGCGCACGTGGTCGGCTTCATTGGCCGGATCAATGATCGCGATCTCAAGAGCCTGCGGGAATCGGGGCGAGAGCAGAACTATCGGGGCACGGTCCATATCGGCAAGACAGGGCTGGAGCAGAGTTACGAAACCCTGCTGCATGGCCGCACCGGATTCGACCAGATGGAGACCGACGCCAGCGGCCGCGCCGTACGCGCCCTGTCGCGGATTCCGCCGGTGCCGGGCAAGGATTTGCGCTTGTACCTGGACGAAGGGCTGCAGGCGGTGGCCGAACATGCGTTTGGCGACTACATGGGCGGGCTGGTGGCGCTCGATCCCAATACCGGCGGCGTGCTGGCGCTGGTGAGCAAGCCGGGATTCGACCCCAATCTCTTTATCGACGGCATCGACCCGGAAACCTGGAAGACGCTCAACGAATCGCCTGAGCGGCCGATGGTGAACCGCGTGCTGCGCGGCATCTATCCACCGGGCTCGACGATCAAGCCGTTCATGGGACTGGCCGGACTGGAACTGGGCGTACGCAAGCCCGAGGACACCATCGTCGACCCCGGTTATTTCAGCTTGCCCAACAGTAGCCACCAGTACCGCGACTGGAAACGCGGCGGCCATGGAATCGTCGATCTGCGCCGGGCCATCGCGCAATCGTGCGACACCTATTTCTACAAACTGGCGGTCGATATGGGGATCGACCGCATGCACGACTATCTGCAGAAATTCAGTTTCGGCGAGAAAACCGGCATCGATCTGGATGGCGAATCCGCCGGCCTGCTGCCTTCGCGCGAATGGAAGCAGCGCCGCTGGAAGAAAGTCTGGTATCCCGGCGAGACGGTGATCGCGGGCATTGGCCAGGGCTACCATCTCACCACACCGCTGCAACTGGCGACCGCGACCGCCATGATCGCCAACGGCGGCAAGCGGATCGAACCGCGCCTGGTGCAGGCGGTACGCGACCCGCTTACCCACGTCTGGCAGCCGCAGCCGGTAGTGGTGCACGAACAACTGCCGCTCAAACCGGAGGATCTGGCCGTGGTGCGGCAGGGCATGTTGGACGCGATGCGGCCGGGCGGTACGGCCGCGGCCGCAGCTGCCGGCGCACCCTACACCATTGCCGGCAAGACCGGCACCGCGCAGGTGGTCGGCATCAAGCAGGGCGCCCGCTATGACGCTGGCAGCCTGTCCCGGAAAAATCGGGACCATGCGCTGTTCATTGCTTATGCGCCGGCCGAGAACCCCACCATCGTGGTGGCGGTCATGGTCGAGAACGGCGGCCATGGCGGCTCCACGGCGGCGCCGATTGCGCGTGCGGTCTTCGATTACTACCTGACCGGGAAACGCCCCGGTAACATGAAACTGGAGGGAGGAAGCGATGCCTCGGACTAGCCATTGGCTCCTGCGCGGCCTGCACCATGTCGACGGCATCCTGCTGACGCTGGCGCTGCTGGTGCTGGGCATCAGCCTGGCGGTGGTGACGAGCGCCTCGGGGCAGAGTCCGGTACGCATCAGCGGCCACCTGGTCAACATCGGGCTGGCGCTGGCGGTGATGGTGTTGATGGCCAACGTGCCGCCGCATCTGCTGTCAAAAGTCGGGCCGCCCCTGTATGCGGCGGGCGTGGTGCTGCTGGTCGGCGTGGCGCTGTTCGGCGAGATACGCAACGGTGCGCGCCGCTGGCTGGATCTGGGATTCATCGCGTTTCAGCCGTCCGAGCTGTTGAAGCTGGCCTTGCCGCTGATGCTGGCCTGGTATTTCCAGCGCAACGAAGCGGTGCTGCGCGCCAAGCATTTCATGGTCGGCGGCATCCTGCTGCTGGTGCCCTTCCTGCTGATCCTGCGACAGCCTGATCTGGGGACGGCGCTGATGCTCGGCGCATCGGGGTTTTATCTGCTGTTCTTTGCCGGTCTGCCTTGGAAGGTGATTCTGGGAGGCGCCACGCTGGGCGCGGCGAGTCTGCCTGTGGTGTGGGGGCTGATGCATGACTATCAGCAGCGCCGCGTGCTGATGCTGCTCGATCCTGCGTCCGATCCGCTGGGCGCGGGCTATCACATCATTCAGTCGACCATCGCCATCGGCTCCGGCGGACTGTTCGGCAAGGGGTGGATGCAGGGCACGCAGAACCAGCTCGATTTCATCCCCGAGCGCACCACCGATTTCATCTTCGCCGTGTTCGGCGAGGAATTCGGCTACGCCGGCGCGATTCTGCTGGTGTGTCTCTATCTGGCCATCGTCGCGCGCGGCCTGGTCATCGCCGCGCGGGCGCCGACGCTGTTCGGCCGGTTGATGGCGGCCACCCTGAGCCTCAATCTGTTCACCTATGTGTTCGTCAACATGGGCATGGTGTCAGGCATCCTGCCGGTGGTCGGTGTGCCTTTGCCGCTGATGAGTTACGGCGGAACGGCGCTCGTCACGCTGCTGCTGGGGATGGGTATCCTGATGAGCGTAGCGACGCATCGCCAACTCAATAAATCATGACGCGATAAAATAAGTGCCATGAAAACTAAATCGCTCCTGGGGATGATTGTCCTCGCCCTGACCCTCGGCGGATGTGCCAGCACGCCGCCCGCAAAACAGGCCTCCACTGCCCCCAAAGGCGGAGGCTATTACCTCGACGATGGCCCGGAGGCCAATCCGCCGGCAAATCTGGATGCCGTTCCCGACGCTGTGCCGCGCAAGGAACCCTTGCATCCCTTTGCCAACCGCACCTATGTCGCGCTGGGGACGACGTATACGCCGCAGACCACGCGCCAGCCCTACAGCGAGGAAGGGCTGGCCTCGTGGTATGGCCGCCGTTTCCAGGGCAAGAAAACTTCCTCGGGCGAGCCCTATGACATGTACGCCATGACGGCTGCGCATCCGACCCTGCCGATTCCGAGCTACGCGCGGGTCACGTCGCTCGACACCGGGAAATCGGTGGTGGTACGCATCAACGATCGCGGGCCGTTTCACAGCAAGCGCATCATCGACCTGTCGTATACCGCGGCCTACAAGCTGGGGTACTTGGGACGCGGCAGCGCCCGGGTGCGGGTGGAAAGCATCGACCCCGACACTTACGACACGCAGGGCAAGGCGTTACAGGATGGTATCTACCTACAGGTGGGCGCTTTCTCGCGTGCCGACAATGCGCAACAGTTGCTCGACCGCCTGAAACGCCAGCTCGACATCGACGCCAGCCAGACGCGCGTGGTGCTGGATGGCGGGTTGCATCGCGTGCAGCTCGGCCCGTATGCCAATGACGATGCGGCACAGTCGGATCGTGCGCGCGTGCGGGAACGCCTCGACCTGAATGCAGTCCTGGTCAAACGCGATTGATGAAAAGGCTGAACATGAAATTCTTCTGGCTGGGGCTGGCACTCTTGTTTACAGCAACGACATGGGCCGCTCCGCCCAATGTCTCGTCGCGTGCCTGGGTCGTGATCGACCAGGCAAGCGGGCGCGAGTTGGCGGCCAGCCAGGCCGACCTGCCGTTGGCCCCGGCCTCGCTGACCCAGCTGATGACAGCCTATGTTCTGCTGGGCGATATCCGCAAGAACAAGCTGAGCCTGGGCGAGATGGTGACCGTGCCGGCGGCGGCCACCCAGATGGATGGTGCGCGCGTCTTCCTCAAGGCGGGCGACCAGGTGAGCGTCGATACGCTGCTGCAGGCAATGCTGGTGGAATCGGCCAGCGATGCCACGATTGCGCTGGTGACGGCAGCGGATGGCAGCGAAGCCGCGTTCGTCGCGCGCATGAACCGCGAGGCCAAGCGACTGGGCATGAGCAAGACCCGCTTCATGAATGCGACCGGTCTGAATGCGCCAGGCCATGAATCGAGCGCACGCGACCTCGCCTTGCTCGGCCGCGCACTGGCGCGCGATTTCCCGGAGCGGCTGCCCTTCTTCAGCCAGAAGGAGCTGCCTTACAAGGGCGTCACGTATTACAACGGCAACCGACTGTTGTGGCGCGACAGCACCGTGACCGGCCTGAAGGTCGGGCGTACGCCGCAGGCCGGCTATTGCATGGCGGCTTCGGCGCAGCGCGGTGACCAGCGCCGCATCGCGGTGGTACTGGATGCACGCTCGGATGCGCAGCGTACGCAGGATGCGTTGAAGCTGCTGAATTACGGTTTCGAGAATTTCGACAGTGTGCCGCTTTATCGGGCTCGCCAGGCCGTCAAGGTCATCAATATCTACCGGGGCGAGCGCCCGTCGGTGAGTATGGGGTTCGAGCAGGATTTCCATCTGCTGGTCCCGCGAGGCAGCGCCGCACGCGTCAAGGCGGAAGTCATCACCCGGCAACCCATTGTGGCACCGATCAACAGGGGGCAGCGCCTGGGTACCCTGCGGCTGACGCTCGACGGCAAGTCGATCGGCGACTATCCGCTGGTCGCCCTGGAGGATGTCGGCGTGGCCGGCCTGTTCGGCCGCGGCTGGGATTCGATCCGGCTGCTGTTCGCAAAATGAGCGTCTACCTGAACGGACAGTTCCTGCCGCTCGCCGAAGCGAAGGTGTCGGTGCTCGACCGTGGCTTTGTCTTTGGTGACGGCGTCTACGAACTGGTCCCGGTGTATTCGGGGAAACCCTTCCGGCTCGACGCGCACCTGCGTCGCCTGCAGTTCAGCCTCGACGGCATCCGCCTGGCCAACCCGCACAGCGTGGGCGAGTGGCGTGAGCGCATCCTGCAGTTGATCGCGCAGCAGGATTTTGCCGACCAATCAGTCTACATTCAGGTGACGCGCGGCACGCCTGCCGAAGGACAGCCTCTGCGCGACCATGCCTTTCCATCCAATGTGTCGCCGACCGTGTTCATGTTTGCGCAGCCGCTGGTGACCGCCACGCCGGCGCAGAAGGCTGCCGGCGTCTGTGCCGTCAGCGCGGTCGACAACCGCTGGCTGCGCTGCAACATCAAGGCCATTTCCCTGCTGGCCAATCTCCTGCTGCGTCAGCAGGCGGTGGACGCGGATTGCGCCGAAACCGTGATGCTGCGCGACGGCTTCCTGACCGAGGGCGCGGCGAGCAATATCTTTGTGGTGAAAGACGGCGTGCTGCGTGCGCCGCCGCCGTCCAGCCTGATGCTGACCGGCATTACCTACGACGTGGTGCTGGAACTCGCCGCTGCCCACGACATACCGCACGAGGTGCGGGCGATTACCGAAGCCGAGGTGCGTGGCGCGGACGAACTCTGGATGACCTCGTCCACCAAGGAGATCATGGCGATCGTGGCACTGGACGGCGTGCCGGTCGGCGCCGGCGTACCGGGGCCGCTGGCCAGGCGGATGGATGCGCTGTACCAGACCTTCAAACAACAGGTGATGCGGTCATGAGTGAACAGGAAACCCTGCTGCAATTCCCCACCGACTTTCCCATCAAGATCATGGGTGAACGCCGCGACGATTTTGCGCAGACCATGGTCGAGCTGGTGCTGAGGCATGCGCCTGATTTCAAGGCCGAGACCGTCGAGATGCGCGTATCCAGCAGCGGCAACTACCTGTCAGTGACCTGCGTGGTGCGCGCCACCTCGAAAGCCCAGCTCGATGCGCTGTATCGAGAAATCACCGCCCATCCGTGGGTGAAGATGGCGCTTTGATGGCGAGCGGTGAGCAGCAAGCGGTGAGCGGCGAGGCGATCATTCGGCTACTGGGGCAGGTCGACTATATTTCGACCTGGCGGGCGATGCAGATTTTCACCGCACGGCGTGCACCCGATGCCGCGGACGAAATCTGGCTGCTTGAACATTTGCCTGTCTACACGCAGGGTCAGGCCGGCAAGCCGGAGCACCTGATCGCCGCGACCGACATTCCCGTCGTGCCAATCGACCGTGGCGGGCAGATTACCTATCACGGCCCGGGACAAGTCGTGGTCTACGTGCTGATCGACCTGCGGCGGCGTGGCTACGGCATCCGCGAGTTGGTGACACGCCTGGAACAGGCTGTGATCAATCTCCTGGCGGAGCAGGGCGTGGCATCCGCACGCCTGGGAGGCGCGCCAGGCGTGTATGTCGATGGCGCGAAAATAGCCGCACTCGGCCTGCGCGTCAGACACGGCTGCACGTATCATGGCCTGGCGTTCAACGTCGACATGGATATGCGTCCGTTCGCCGCCATCAACCCGTGTGGCTACGCGGGGATGCGGGTGACGCAATGTCGCGATCTCGGCCTGAAATGGTCTCCGGCCGAAGCCGGACAGGCGCTTGTCCGCTGCCTGCAGGACACGATCTATTCTTGACTGATTTACTTGGTTATAAGTATTCTTATAACTTCTAATGGAGTTATTCATGAGCACCGATACGCTGCCGTCCGACCCTAAACTCCTGATGCGCTCGATCATCCAGCGCATCGCCACCGGTCCGGACCTGTCCAAGAACATCAGCCGCACCGAGGCGCATCTGGGCACCAAGGCCATCATCGACAACGTGATCGACCCGATTCAGGTCGGCATCTATTTCATCGCCCTGCGCATGAAACGCGAGACGATGGACGAAAACCGCGGCGTGCTCGACGCCGTGCTCGAAACCACCCGCCGCGTCACGGCGGAGGTCGACGAAGTGGTCGACATCGGCGATCCCTATGACGGCTACAATCGCTGCCTGCCTGCCGCGCCTTTCCTGGGCCCCTTGCTGGCCGAATTCGGCGTGCACGTCGTCAGTCATGGCCTCGACAAGGTCGGGCCCAAGTACGGCGTGACGGCGCGCCATGTGCTGGAAGCCGCGGGCGTGCCGGTCAACCTGACGCCGGCGGAGGCCGCCGCGCGGCTGGCCGATCCCACCCTCGGCTGGACCTACATCGACCAGGCACAATCCAATCCCGGTCTGCACAACCTCACCACGCTCCGTGCGCAGATGATCAAGCGCCAGGTACTGACGACGGTGGAAGTGCTATCCAAGCCCATAGAGGGCCGCAAGCTGACCCATTTCGTCACAGGCTACGTGCACAAGCCTTATCCGCCGGTGTATGCCGACCTCGCGCGTGAGGCCGGCTTTGACACGGCCTGTATCGTGCGCGGCGTCGAAGGCGGCGTGATCCCGTCGCTGCGCCAGGCTGGCAAGTATTTCCACTATCACGATCGGGGTGTCGAAATCGAAGCGACGGTCGATCCGGTGGCGCTCGGCATCGCTCAGCCGGTACGCGCGGTGCCACTGCCCGGCGCGGTCGCCACCGAAGCGGGCGAGGACGAGATCGTCGCCGCGATCGACATCAAGGCCACCGCGCACGCTGCTGCCGAAGCGGGCATCCTGGCGCTCAAGGGCGACAAGGGTGCGACCTATGATTCACTGGTGCTGGCCGGTTCGATTGTCCTGCATCACGTCGGCAAGGCCGCCAGCGTGGCCGACGCGGCCGCGCAGATTCGTGCTGTGCTGGATTCCGGCAAGGCCGTCGTACGGGTCAAGTGATGGGCAAATACATTGCCATCGCCGCTGCCGACGAGCTCAAACCCGCCGAGATGAAGCGCGTCCTTGTCGACGGCAAGCGGCTGCTGCTATGCAATGCCGGCGGCACCCATTACGTCGTCGACGAAATGTGCAGCCACGAGGATTACTCGCTGTACCTGGGTTGTATCAAGGATGGCAAGATCAAGTGCTCGCTGCACGGCAGTTATTTCGATCTCACCACCGGTCAGCCCACCTGCGACCCCGCAGACGAGCCGATCCGGACCTATCCGGTGAAAATAGAAGCCGGCCAAGTCTGGGTGGAAGTCTAGACTGCCGATCGAGTCGGGCGTAGTGCACACCATACAGCCGGCAGGGTCGGGGTTGTTGGGCGCATAGGCTAGAATCCGGGAATTGCATTTCCCGGTATGGTCAGACCATGGCAGACCCTCTCCAGCACAAAGGCGCAGCCAAGACCGCGCGAATCCCGATCAAGATCGTGCCGCAACCCAGGATGCGGCTGCCGTCCTGGATCCGCGCCAAGTCGCCCAACGTGCCCAACGTGGCCCGGCTGAAGGGCATCCTGCGCGAAGCGAAGCTGCACACGGTGTGCGAAGAGGCCTCGTGCCCCAACCTGGGCGAATGCTTCGGCCATGGCACCGCCACCTTCATGATCCTTGGCGACCTGTGCACGCGGCGCTGCCCTTTCTGCGACGTCGGCCATGGCACGCCACTGCCGCCAGACGTTGAAGAACCGCGCCATCTGGCCGATACGATTGCGCTGATGGCATTGAAATACGTAGTGATCACCAGTGTCGACCGCGACGATTTGCGCGATGGCGGCGCCGAACATTTTGCGCAGTGCATCGCTGCCGTGCGTGAGTCTTCGCCGTCGACGCGGATCGAAATCCTGACCCCCGATTTCCGTGGACGGCTCGACAAGGCGCTCGACATGCTCGCCACCGCCCCGCCCGACGTGATGAACCACAATCTGGAAACCGTGCCGCGCCTTTACAAGGCGGCGCGTCCTGGTGCGGATTATGCGCACTCGCTGAAACTGCTCCGGGACTTCAAGGCACACCATCCGGACATCCCGACCAAATCCGGCCTCATGCTGGGGCTGGGGGAGGACGACGACGAGATCCTGCAGGTGATGCGCGATCTGCGTGCACACGATGTGGACATGCTGACGCTGGGCCAGTATCTGCAGCCTTCGCAGCATCATCTGCCCGTGCTGCGCTTTGTCACCCCCGAACGCTTCGCCCAGTTCGAGCAGGAAGCACTGGCAATGGGCTTCAAGCACGCCGCCTGCGGGCCGATGGTGCGCTCGAGTTACCACGCCGACCAGCAGGCGGCAGGCGTCTAGAATCCGGCTGTCCCCTACGGCATCGTCCGACGGCGCCCCATCCAGAGCAGGGTGGCGATACCGAGCGCCATCAATCCCATCATCGACGGTTCCGGTACGGCATGAGGCTGAGTGGCTGCTTGCTGGCCTGACGGCGGGCCGAGGGGCGTGTCCGTCTGGGGCGGCGTCCACGAACCGGGGCCGGCTGCGGGGAACGGGGTCGGCGGCATGTTCCCGCCCGGTGCTTCGTCGGGCGATGTCGGCGCCCAGGGTGCACCGGGTCCCCCGGTCGGGCCGTTATGCTCGGGTGAGTGCGGGCCGCCTGGAGGTGGGGTGGAGGGGCCGTTTGCCTGGGGCGGGATGGCGGGGCTGCCTTGCGGCTTCCCTGCAGGAAAGAAAGATCCGTCGCCGGGCGGGATGCCGGCGGGCTCGCCCGATGGTGGATGCGACGGCGCCAAAGGACGCGCTCTGTCAGGTTTGCCGCCCGGCGCGCGGTCCGGGCCCGGCATGCCGTGTTCCATATGGTCAGGCGCCGCCTCGTTGCCGGCAGGATTGCCGGGTGACGGCCCGGTGAGGATGAATGGGTCCAGGTTGCCGCCGTCTGCAAAATCGCTCTCGGCCATGACAAGCGAGAGGGTTTCCCCCTTGTGTTCGATGGCGAGCGGATGCAGGCGCTGCTTCGCGACAAAGTGAGGTGTGACGACGGCAGGCGACGTGGGCCTGGCGTGGTCCAGATGAAGTGCCAGCCCCCCGACCAGGGCAGCGGCGGTGACCGTGCCTATCAGAATGCCGGCCGGCGTGAGTGCCGTGGCGAGCAGCAGACCAAGCAGACCGATACGACGGGTGCGGGCGCGTGAAGCGGAGGGTTTGCGGGACATGGCGAAGATCTGGGTGAGGAATTGCGAATGACTTCGCAATTCCCGTACCCGTGGTCAAATGGACCGTAACCCGCGTCGAGCCGGGCGGCATGCCGTTTTCCAGTTGCCTGTTGCGTCCATGGGCCGACGCGGTCGTCGGCGTTTCGACACCCGCTTATTTCAGGAGCCGTCTGCGGGTGAGCGCCAGCGCGACGATGTAGCCGAGGCTGCCGTAAACCAGCAGCGCGATCACGTGCAGCGCGATGTTGTCTGGCACGGTGCCGACGACCAGCGGTCGAGCGAGGTCGATGGCGTGGGTGAGCGGCAGCCAGGCGGACACGCCTTGCACGGCCGCAGGCAGCTGCGACACGGGGAAGAACACCCCGCACAGCAGCACCATCGGCGTGATCACCAGCGTGAAATAGTAGAGAAAGAAGTCGTAGCTGGGCGAGACCGCGTTCATCACCAAGCCCATGCCGCCGAAGCAGAAGCCGACCAGGGCGACGACGGGGACGATCCACAGCGTCATCCAGAAATTTCCGTAGAGCCCCAGTCCCCAGATCACCGCCAGGATCGCCACGCCGGAGAGCAGGCTTTTGGACGCAGCCCAGGTCAGTTCGCCCAGCATCACGTCGTCGAGCGTCATCGGCGCGTTGAGGATCGCATCCCAGGTGCGCTGTACGTGCATGCGCGAGAAGCTCGAATACAGCACCTCGAAGGTGGCCGCGTTCATCGTGCTGTAGGCCACGGTACCGGCAGCGAGGAAGGTCAGGTAGGGCATGCCGCCGACGTCAGGCAGCAGGCTGCCAAGGCCGTAGCCCAATCCGAGCATGTACAGCATGGGGTCGGCCAGGTTGCCGAGGATGGACGGGATGGCGAGCTTCTTCCACACGAGGTAGTTGCGCTGCCATACCGGAATGAAGCGTGCCGACAGACGGGGAAGGCGGAATAAAGGATTCATGCGCTCAATCCCTCAAGTCGCGCCCGGTGAGCTTGAGGAACACGTCCTCCAGGTTCGACGGGCGGTGCAGGTAGCGCAAGGCCGGGGCATGCTTGAGCGCGTCGATCACGATGTCGGGCGTACTGGTGTAGCAGAACAGCGTTTCGCCGACGGTCTCGAAGCGCTGGCACAGATCGGCCGCGTGCTGGCCGGTCCAATCGGCCAGGCCTTCGCCGAACACTTCGACCACTGCCGGCTCGATATGCGTTTCGATCAGCGCGCGCGGCGCGCCTTCGGCGACGACACGGCCGTGGTCGAGGATGGCGAGACGGTCGGTGAGGCGTTCGGCCTCGTCCATGAAATGCGTGGTCAGCACGATGGTCTTGCCGGCGTTGATCAGCCGCCGCAGGCCCTGCCAGATGAGATGGCGCGCCTGCGGGTCGAGTCCGGTGGTGGGCTCGTCGAGGAACAGGATGTCGGGATCATGCACCAGCGCGCGGGCGAGCGTGAGGCGTCGTTTCATGCCGCCCGACAGCTGGGCGATCTGCGCATCGGCCTTGCTGGCGAGCCCGGCGAAATCGAGCAATTCCGGCACGCGTGCCGTGACGGCGGCCTTGCTCATGCCGAAATAACGGCCGTAGGCGAGCAAGTTCTCGCGTACCGAAAAGTCCGGGTCGAGGTTGTCCATCTGCGGCACCACGCCGACTTTCATGCGGGCCTCGCGCGAGCGTTGCGGGACCGCGATGCCGGCCAGTTCGATGCTGCCGCCATCCGGCTCGATCAGGCCCAGCAGCAGGCGCAGCGTGGTGGTCTTGCCGGCGCCGTTGGGCCCGAGCAGGCCGAAACACTCGCCGCGCCGCACAGTCAGGTCGAGGCCGCGCACCACTTCGGTGTCGCCGTATTTTTTTGTCAGCCCGCGTACCTTCAGCATGGACAGGCCTCCAGAAACGCCTGCTTCAGTTCCTTCAGCTTGCCGTGGAAGAAATGCCCAGCGCCGGGGATGGCTTTCACCGCAAGCTGCTGCTGCTCGGCCCACAGCCGGATCGCGGTGGGCGGGATGAGTTCGTCGGCATCGCCAAAAATCACAATCGTGTCGGGTGGAACCGGATCGAATTCGTACATGGTGACCGCCGGGGCGACCAGGATCAGGCGTTTTGCATGGAGTTCCTGGCGCAGCCGATGCTGCACGAAAGCGCCGAACGAGAAACCGGCCAGTGCCCACGGCAGACCGGGGTAGCTGGCCTCGACGAAGCGGGCGACAGCGAGCAGGTCCTCGGTTTCGCCGACGCCGGCGTCGAATTCGCCGTCGCTCATGCCGACGCCGCGGAAATTCGGGCGCACGCTGATCCAGCCGGCCTCGTTGGCCGCCTTGGCCAGGGTCGTCACCACCTTGTTGTCGAGACTGCCGCCATGCAAGGGGTGCGGATGGGCGACCAGCAGCAGGCCGCGGCGTTCGGTCTCGGGGTCGTCGATCACGGTTTCCAGCTTGCCTACGGATACCGGGATACGCAGCTTGTAACGCTTCATGTGGCCGTTCCGCTCGGCCGCGTCACTTCAATTGCAAGCGCTCGACAATACGCCCCTGCTTGAGGTGGACCTCGAATATTTCGTCGATATCGGCTTCGTCCACATAGGTATACCAGACGCCTTCGGGGTACACGACCAGCAGCGGGCCCTCGTCACAGCGGTCGAGGCAGCCGGCACTGTTGATACGGCACTTGCCTTCGCCGTTGAGATGAACGTGCTTGACCTTTTTCTTCAGGTAATCGCGCATCTGCTGGCCGCCGGACGCGCCGCAGCATTTGGCGCCGTCGTCACGCTGGTTGGTGCAGAAAAAAACATGGTGCTTGTAATACTGGTTGGTCATTCTGGGCTGTCTTGATCGGGTTGGAAGGCTGAGTATTTGAGCGCGTTGCCGTGCGCCTTGTCGACCGGGTATTTGCGTGCATTGATCGCCAGCTTGTCGGCGGCGGCGTCGAGCAGGTCGATGTCCAGCAGGTCAGCCAGCCGGGTCAGGTAGATCAATACGTCGGCGATTTCCTGGCGTACCGCTTCGTGTTGTTCCGGACTCAACTGCCCGCTCTGTTCTGCCGTTAGCCACTGGAAAGGCTCGAGCAGTTCCGCCGCTTCCACGGAAAGCGCCATGGCCAGATTCTTGGGGGTATGGTAACGCTCCCATGCGCGTGCCAGCGCGAAATCGCGAATATGCTGGCGCAGGGTGTCTAGGCTGTCGATTTCATGCGTGCTCATGGTTGGCATAATAGCGCGGCAGGCGACAGACTTACGACATCGCTGTCGAGCGGCCGACGCTCCAGCCATGGCGGGGGACGCGTAAATCGCGGCGTGGCGGGGATTTCGAGAAAATTCCGATTTGGCCTGCGGCTTGCTAGCAGTCTTTGCGTTGACACCAGTTTTCTAGTTCGCTCTGGCATAATGCCAGCGGATTAACGGCATATAAGGGAGGATGGATATGTTTACGATCAAGAAGCATCTTGCACGTGCTGGCGTCATGCTGGCCGTCGCTGCCATGGCAGGCTGCTCCAGCACGCCGACCTATCCGCCCGCCCCTGCGCAGACGGGAAGCTACAACTGGAATTACCTCATCGGCCCGGGCGATTCGGTCCAGGTCTTCGTCTGGCGCAACCCCGAAGTCTCCGGAACCTTCCCGGTCCGCCCTGACGGCAAGATGACCATGAATCTGGTCGAGGATATCCAGGCCTCCGGCAAGACCCCCACCCAGCTGGCGCGCGATATCGAGAAGGCGCTCGGCAAATACATCCAGGAACCCATCGTCACCGTCATCGTCTCGGGCGGCATCGGTCCGTTCGATCAGCAGATCCGTGTCGTGGGCGAGGCGGCCAAACCGCAGGCGCTGAACTACCGCGAGCATATGAGCCTGATCGACCTGATGATCTCGGTGGGCGGACTGACCGATTTCGCGGCGGGCAACAAGGCCTACATCCTGCGTACTGTGGACGGCAAGCAGGAACGTCTCGGCGTGCGACTTGACGACCTGCTGCGCGGCGGCGATACGTCGGCCAACGTCGACATGCGGCCGGGTGACGTGCTGGTCGTGCCGGAAAGCCTGTTCTAAAACGTGTCTGCGCCGCCGTTGGGCGGCGCTTCTTGATGGCGGAACGTCCACATGGATCAATTGTTGCAGCAACTTTTTGGCTATGCCAAAGCCGCCTGGTATCGTCGCTGGTGGGGCGTGGCGATAGCCTGGCTGGTATGCGTCGTCGGCTGGACCTGGGTGATGATGATCCCGGACCGCTACCAGGCGTCAGCGCGCGTCTATGTGGATACGCAAACCCTGTTGAAGCCGTTGCTGTCAGGGCTGGCGGCGGAGCCTAACGTCGAGCAGCAGATCAAACTGATGACGCGCCAGCTGGTGAGCCGGCCGACGCTGGAAAAAGTTGCGCGCATGACCGATCTGGACGTCAAGGCGAAAACGTCCGAACAGACCGAACGGATGTTGAACGACCTGGCGAGCAAGATTTCCATCGCCGATGCGGGGCGCGAGAATCTCTATACCATCAGCTACCAGGATGCCAACGGCGAACTGGCCAAGAAGGTCGTGCAGTCGTTGCTGACCATTTTCGTGGAATCCAGTCTCGGCAAGACGCGCCAGGATATTTCCAGTTCGCAACGCTTCATCGAAGAGCAGTTGCAGCAGTATCAGCAGAAGCTGACCGATGCCGAAAACGCGCTCAAGGAATTCAAGCAGAAGCATATCGGCATGATGCCGGGGCAGGGGGGCGACTATTACGCGAAGCTGGCCGAGGTGAGCACCCAGTTGCGGCAGGCCCAGCTGGACCAGCAGGAAGCGATCAACCGTCGCGACCAGCTGAAGCGCCAGTTGTCGGACGAGGAACCTGAGTTGACCGCTGCGGCAGCGGCGGGTGCGACCAACAGCGAAATCGATGACCGCATCCAGGCTTTGCAAAAGCAGATGGATCAAATGCGCCTGCAATACACCGACCTGCATCCCGATGTCCAGGCGACCAAGCGCCTGATCGAAAAACTGGAGGCGGAGAAGAAGGCCGATCTGGCGAAGCACAAGGCCGACCCGTCGGGCTCCAAGATTCAGAATCCGGTCTATCAGCAGCTCACGCTTTCCATCGCCGAAGCGGATGCCAACGTGTCCTCCCTGCGCGCGCGCGTGGCGGAATATCAACGCCGTTATGCCGAGTTGCGCAATGCGTCCAACATGATTCCGCAGGTGGAGCAGGAATATACCCAGCTGATGCGCGATTACGACGTGTATCGACAGAACTACGATGCCCTGCTCAAGCGCCGCGAGTCGGTCACCATGTCGGGCGAAGTCGAGAGCAAGACCGACACCGTCGATTTCCGCGTGATCGATCCGCCTTTCGTGCCGAGCCAGCCGGCCTGGCCGAACCGCCCATTGCTGCTTTCGCTGGTGACGCTGGGCGGACTCGGTGCCGGCATTGCGGTGGCCTTCCTGTTGAGCCAGCTGCGCCGTACCGTGACCGATCGCCGTGTCCTGCGCGAACTGACCGGTTTGCCGCTGCTGGGCGCCGTGTCCCGGGTGGAAACCGACGAAACCCGTCGCCGCAAACGCAAAGGCCTGCTGACGTATCTGGCAGCACTGGGTAGCCTGATTGCCGCCTATGGCGCGGTGATGGTCCTGCAACTGCTCGTGTCGCGCGCCGGCTAGGAGAAACCATGAGCATTATTGAAAAAGCAGCAGGCAAGATTGGCACGGGCGCGCCGCATCCCGCTCCCCAGAGCGATCCCGGCCACGACGCCAGCCTGATCGAAAATGCGCTCAACAAGCAACGCAGCAGCCATGCGGCGCCTTTTGTGGCGACACCGGTCGAGCCGATATTCAATGCGCCGGATACCCTCGCGATGGAAGGCGGAAGTCAGGTGCAGTCGATCAACCTGGCGCGCCTGCATCGGATGGGCGTAGTCGCGCCGGATGCGGAAAAGAGCCAGATCGCCGAAGAGTTTCGTATCATCAAGCGGCCGCTCATCGCCAATGCATTTGGCCAGGGTACGGCACGCGTCAAGAACGGCAATCTCATCATGGTCACCAGCTCGCTGCCGGGCGAGGGCAAGAGCTTCTGCGCCATCAACCTGGCGATCTCGATGGCGATGGAGATGGATCGCACCGTCCTGCTGATCGACGCCGACGTCGCCAAGCCGCGCGTACCCGAATACCTCGGTATCCATGCGGACAAAGGCCTGCTCGACGTGCTGCAGGACAAGGACCTCAAATTGTCCGACGTGCTGATCAAGACCGACATCGCCAAGCTGACCGTGCTGCCTGCCGGCCGCACCTACAAGCGCGCGACCGAGTTGCTGGCGAGTGCCGCCATGACGCGTCTTATCGAGGACATCGGCAACCGGTACCCCGACCGTATCATCCTGTTCGATTCGCCGCCGCTGCTGGCGACCAGCGAGTCGAGCGTACTCGCCACGCACATGGGCCAGATCGTCATGGTGGTGGAAGCCGAAAAAACCTCGCAGGAGGCGGTACGCGAAGCCTTGAGCCATATCCAATCGTGCGAGGTCGTCGGCATGCTGCTGAACAAGACCACGCCGACCCCGGGCGCAGACTACTACTATGGCTACTATGGCAGTTACGGCAAGTAAGCGCCGCCCCGGCGCGCCGGCGGCATGGAACAAGGCGATTCGCCGTGCCGGTGCGTGTGGTGTCCTCATGGCGCTGGCCGTCGCGCCGACCGCCCACGCCATCGACTGGCGCTTCGAACCCACCCTGAATGCGTCGTCCACCTACACCGACAACGTCAAACAGAGCTCGAGCAATACGCAGGACGCCTTGATCCTCACCGCGACGCCCGGTTTCACATTGCGCTCGGAAGGATCGCGTAGGGTGCAGGCCAGTCTGCAATACGGCCTGACGGGCGTGAAGCGTTTCGGCGGCGGCCAGAGCGACAACTTCTATCACAACCTGAACGCGGTCGGGAAAGCCGAACTGGTCCAGGATTTCCTGTTCATCGATGGCAATGCCCACATCTCGCAGCAACTGATCTCGCTGCTGGGGTCGCCTGCCGATGCCACGGTCAACAACAGCAACCGGACCACCGTCGGCACCTATTCGATCAGCCCCTACATCCAGCAGCGGCTGGGAACCTTCGCCTTCGCGCAGGCACGTTACACAGCCAGCGGGGCGATTTTTCAGAATAACGTCGCGCCCAATGCCAATTCGAATTCGTTTGCGGCCAGTCTGAAAAGCGGCACCCGCTTTACCGATCTCAGTTGGGGACTCAATTACTCCCTCCGCAAACTGCAGAACAGCAATGCCATCAATAGCGTCAACAATACGGACGCCACTTTCGAGAGCGCCAGTGCAACGGCTGGCTATGCCTTGACCCGCCAATTCAGGGTGTTCGGCACGGTCGGTCATGATTCGAACGATTACCTGAGCCGGAGCGGAACGAGCGGTTCCTTCTACAGCGCCGGCTTCGGCTGGTCGCCCACGCGCCGTACGAGCGTCGAAGCCTCGGCCGGCGAGCGCTATTTTGGTCGCACGTTCAGCCTGGCCGCCAACCACCGCACGCGGCTCACGCAATGGCGGATGAGCTATTCCGAGGATGTGAGTGATATCAGTCAGCAATTGCTATTGCAGAGTGGCCGTACTTACTGGAAGTGCCCACTTGGAGGAGGACGTAATCAATATATATTGGTGACTGATCCCAATCAGCGGCCTATGTCGACTTGCGACGGACCTTACGAACCATTCGAATTACTTAATCTGGCGACGACTCAACAGGAATTGTTGGATTTGTACGCAAATCTGGGGTTGAGGGGGGATCTTGGGATTGGGACGGCCAATGGTATTTTCATCATCAAGAGCCTCACAGCTGGAGTGTCATGGGATATCGGGAAACTGGGATTCGGTCTCTCGGCGCAGGACACGAAACGACTGTACCAGCAATTGAGCAATGCCCAGGATCATATTCAAAGTGTGGTGGGGACGGTAAGCTATCGTCTGTCTGCTGCAACGACAGTCAACAGTAGCCTGTCACTGACCCGTACCAACTTGGATAGTTTGGTGGCCGGTGGCGTGGCCAGGCAGGACGACCTCCTCAGTCTCAGTCTCGGCCTCAACCGCCGCTTTGCCGACAAGCTCTACGGTGCGTTGACTTTCCGCCATACCCAACGGAGTTCGAACGTGGCGAACGCCGACTACGACGAAAACAGCCTTACGGCGTCGGTCAACATGCGCTTCTGACCGATCCGCCGGCATGGCACAGCGGTTGCTTTATCCAGTGCGCCGTGCCTCCACTCAGACAACGGATTGTCCATGTACGAAGACTATTACCGCTTTAGCGCCAAGCCGTTCCAGCTCAATCCCGATCCGCGATTTTTCTTCGGCTCCAAGGGCCACAAGCGGGCGATGGCCTACCTGGATTACGGCCTGTCGCTGGGCGAGGGATTCATCGTCATCACCGGCGAGGTCGGTGCCGGCAAGACCACGCTGGTACGTAACCTGTTCCGTCAGCTCGAGTCCCACAATCTGGTGGCGGCGCAGCTGGTGTCGACTCAGCTGGATGCGGAGGACACCTTGCGTAGCGTGGCCGCATCGTTCGGCCTGGAGCACGAAGGCCTGACCAAATCCGCACTGCTGAAGAATCTGGAGGATTTCCTGGCCGCGGCCGCGCGCCAGGGCAAGCGCGCGCTGCTGGTGGTGGACGAGGCGCAGAACCTGACACCGCGCGCCGTGGAAGAGCTGCGCATGCTGTCCAATTTCCAGACCAGCGAACGTTCGCTGATCCAGACCTTCCTGCTGGGACAGCCCGAATTCCGTGGCATTCTGCAAAGCCCGGACATGCAGCAGCTGCGCCAGCGCGTGGTGGCCTCCTACCATCTGGGACCGCTCGATGCCGACGAAACGCGCGGCTATATCGAGCACCGCCTGCGTACGGTCGGCTGGCATGGCACGCCGGGATTCGATGACGAGGCCTTCGCCGAATTGCACCGCTTTACAGGCGGCATTCCGCGACGCCTCAATACCACCTGCGACCGCCTGTTGCTGTTCGGCTTTCTCGAAGAGAAAAATCATTTCGGCGAAGCCGAGGTGGCCGAGGTGATCGCCGATCTGAAGAACGAGGTCGCGCACCAGGATTTCAATGGCACAACGGGTGTGAACAACCATGCGCAGGCAGTCGGGGTGCTGAATAACGAAGATAGCGCCCGTCTGGCGCAACGCATCGATCAGGTGGAACGTTCGGTCAACCGTATCTTGCCCATCGTGCGCAAAATCCTGTACACGGTGAGCGAACGCCACGCGGCGGCAGACGGCGATGCCTCGCCGGACAGCCCCGATACCACGCACTGACGATCCAGCCATGACTCAGGTTTTATGCGTCGCAGGTGCGCGCCCCAATTTCATGAAAATCGCCCCGGTGATGGCCGCCCTGGCCGAGACCGGCATTGCCGCGCAGCTGCTGCATACCGGCCAGCATTACGACGCGGCGATGAGTGACAGTTTTTTCGCCGATCTGGGCATTCCGCGGCCCGACCATCATCTGGAAGTGGGTTCGGGCAGTCATGCGGTGCAGACGGCTGAAGTGATGAAACGCTTCGAACCCGTGCTCGAAAGCGTGCGGCCGCAGGCCGTGCTCGTGGTGGGCGACGTCAATTCCACCATCGCGTGTGCGCTGGTGGCCGCCAAGCGCGGCGTGCGCGTGATCCATGTCGAGGCCGGCCTGCGCAGCTACGACCGCAGCATGCCGGAAGAAATCAACCGCGTATTGACCGACCAGATTTCTGATCTGTTGTTCACCACCGAGCGTAGCGCACTGGCCAACCTGCAGCGCGAGGGGATCGATCCCGCGCGCGTCGAGTTCGTCGGCAACGTGATGATCGACACCCTGCATCGCAACCTCGAACAGGCCGTGCCGAGCGCCCGGACCCTGGGCGCCACGCTGTCGCAGTACGCGGTGTTGACGCTGCACCGGCCGTCCAATGTGGACGATGCGCCGACGCTCGCCGCGCTGCTGGATGTGGTCGGCGAAATCAACCGTACTTTGCCGGTGGTGATGCCGCTGCATCCACGCACGCGCGGCAACATCGAGAAATTCGGCTTCACCGCCAAGCTCGACGGCCTGCACATCCTGCCGCCCGTGGGTTACCTGGAAATGCTCGGCCTGATGCGCGATGCCAAGCTGGTGCTGACCGACTCCGGCGGCATCCAGGAGGAAACCACGGCGCTGGGTGTGCCGTGCCTCACGTTGCGTGAGAATACTGAGCGACCGATCACGCTCGACGAAGGAACCAACACGCTGGTCGGCCCACATCCCGAGGCCATCCGCCGCGCGTTCGCCGAGGTGATGGCGGGCGGCGGCAAGGCCGGCCGCATCCCCGAATACTGGGATGGCCGCGCGGCGATGCGCATTGCGTACAAGCTGAAGGACTGGCTGCCCATGCCGAAAGGGGTTCATACCCTGTCGGGGACGAGGATTGCGTAATGGCCGAACGCATCAAAAACGCGATGTCGATCGATGTCGAGGATTATTTCCAGGTGTCGGCATTCGCCCCGCATATCCGGCGCGAAGACTGGGACACGCTGCCATGTCGGGTCGAGCGTAATGTCGACCTGATCCTCGGCCTGCTCGACGAGACGAATGCCAAGGCGACTTTCTTCACGCTCGGCTGGATCGCCGAGCGCTACCCGCAGGTGGTGCGCCGTATCGTCGACAACGGCCACGAACTCGCCAGTCACGGCTACGGCCACCAGCGCGCGAGCGACCTGACCCCTGAGCAATTTCGCGCCGACATCACCCGGGCCAAGCATATTCTCGAAGACCTCGGTAGCGTCGCCATCCGCGGTTACCGTGCGCCGAGTTTCTCCATCAACCGGAAGAACTGGTGGGCGGTCGAGGAACTTGAAAACGCAGGATACGTATACAGCTCGAGCATCTATCCGGTACGCCACGACCATTACGGCATGCCCGATGCGCCGCGTTTCCCGCATCGCCCCAATGGTGAAGCAGGCATCCTCGAACTGCCGCCTACCACGGTGCCGCTGATGGGGCGCAACTGGCCTGCAGCCGGTGGCGGCTGGTTCCGCCTGTTGCCGTATTCGATGTCGCGCTGGATGCTGAATCGCGTCAACACGGAGGATCGCGCGCCCTGCATGTTCTATTTCCACCCGTGGGAGATCGACGCCGGACAACCGCGCCAGTCCGGCCTGTCGGCCAGGACGCGCTTCCGCCATTACGTCAATCTGCAACGCATGCCGGGTAGACTGCGCCAGTTGCTCACCGATTTCGAATGGGACCGCGTCGACCGCGTGTTCCTGCCAAAACATTGAACATGCAATCCGAGCCCCTTCTGGTTGAAACGATGGCGACCGATGTCACGGTGCGCGCGCTGGAGGCACGCGATCTCGCGCAGTGGGATGCCTACGTGAATGCGCATCCGGATGCGACGTTCTTTCATCGTGCCGGCTGGAAACGCGTGATCGAAGCCGCTTTTGGGCACCGCACGCATTTCATGCTCGCCGAACGCGGCGGCGAGATCGTGGGCGTCCTGCCGTTGGCCGAAATCCGTAGCCGCCTGTTCGGCCACAGCCTGGGCTCGCTGCCGTTCTGCGCCTATGGCGGCATCCTCGCCGACCATGACGCCGCCTGGCGCGCGCTCGACGAGGCGGCACAGGCCCTGGCCATGCGCCTCAAGGTCGGCGCGCTCGAATACCGCAACCAGGTGGCCCAGCATGCCCATTGGCCGACCAAGGATCTGTACGTCACTTTCAAGAAAGCCATCGAACCCGACGTCGAGGCCAATATGAATGCCATCCCGCGCAAGCAGCGCGCGATGGTGCGTAAAGGCATCAAGGCCGGTCTGGTGGGCGAAATCGACAGCGACACCACACGATTCTTCCAGGCGTATTCGGCGAGCGTGCACCGCCTGGGCACACCGGTGTTTTCGCGCAAATTCTTCCGCTTGTTGAAGGAGGAGTTCGGCGACGATTGCGAGGTGCTCACTATCACGCTGGAAGGGCAGGTCATCGCCAGCGTGATGTCGTTCTATTTCCGCGACGAGGTGTTGCCGTATTACGGCGGAGGCGTGGACGCCGCGCGCGCGGTGGCCGGCAACGATTTCATGTACTGGGAATTGATGCGCCGTGCCTGCGAACGCGGCCTCAAGGTGTTCGACTTCGGCCGCAGCAAGCGCGGCACCGGTTCGTTCGACTTCAAAAAGAACTGGGGTTTCGAGCCGACGCCGCTGTATTACGAATATTTCCTGGTAACCGACAGCGACGTTCCCGAGATCAATCCGCTCAATCCCAAATACCGCCTCTTCATCCAGGCCTGGAAGAAAATGCCGCTGGCGCTCGCCAATGTCATCGGGCCGCACATCGTCAAGAATCTGGGGTGAGCGTGAAAGAAGGGCTGCTGTTTCTTGCACATCGCATCCCGTTCCCGCCCAACAAAGGCGACAAGATCCGCTCGTTCCATCTGTTGCGGCATCTGGGCGCGCGTTACGCTGTCCACCTCGGCGCCTTCGTCGACGACCCCGACGACTGGCAGTATGCCGATGCATTGAAGCCCTATTGCGCCTCGGTCAAGCTGTTACCGTTGAAACCACGCCGCGCCAAGTTGGCGAGCCTGACCGGACTGTTGACCGGCCAGGCGCTGACGTTGCCTTACTATCGCAGCCGCGAACTCGGGCACTGGGCCGCCGATCTGGCGGACTCCGGAAAGGTGACGCGTGGACTCGCGTTTTCCTCGGCGATGGCGCAGTTCATGCCGACGAAGCTGTCCCGCCGCGTGCTCGACATGGTCGACGTCGACTCCGACAAGTGGAGTCAATACGCCCCGACGCAGCGCTGGCCCATGTCCTGGCTCTACGCGCGCGAAGGCCGCAGGCTGGCGGCATGGGAGGCGCAGGTGGCGCAGGATTTCGATGCCACGCTGCTGGTGTCGTGCGACGAGGCGGCACTGCTCCAGCGCCGGGTTCCGCAAGCGCGCCACAAGATCGGTGCGTTCGAGAACGGTGTCGATGCCGATTACTTCTCGCCGGCGCGTGACTATCCGAATCCCTATCCGTCCGACGTATTGGGTGTCGTCTTTACCGGTGCGATGGATTACTGGCCGAACGTCGACGCCGTGAGCTGGTTTGCAGAACGGGTGTTTCCCGCCATTCGCGAGACGGTCCCGGCCGCTCAGTTCACCATCGTCGGCAGCCGGCCGACGGAAGCCGTTCTGGCGCTGGCGCGTCAACCAGGCGTCGTCGTCACCGGCAGCGTACCCGATGTGCGGCCCTATCTGGCGCACGCGGCGTGCGCCGTGGCGCCCTTGCGGATTGCGCGCGGTATCCAGAACAAGGTGCTGGAGGCGATGGCGATGGCACGTCCGGTGGTGGTCACCGCGCAGGCGGCGGAAGGCATCCGTGCCGAGGCGGGACGCGACTTCCTGCTGGCACAGGACGAAGCCGGCCTGGCGGGTGCCGTCATTGCGCAATTGCAGGCGCGAACCACCAGCGCCCCGGCGCGCGCCTGCATCCTGTCCCATTACGACTGGACGCGCAATCTGTCGATGATCGATGCCCTGTTCGATGCGGTGCCCGCCGCATCCTCTGCCCTGGAGACGTGCCCCGCATGAGTGCCCTGCCTGAGACCCTTCCCGTGACCACGCCGCGAGGCTGGTGGCTGCCCGCTGGTGTGACGATAGGCGTCCTGCTGCTCCTGACCGCCATCTTCTGGCCGACGTTCCTCTCGATGGAGGAAGTGTGGGCGCGCTCGGAGACCTTTGCCCACGGCTATCTGATCGTTCCCATCAGCATCTGGCTCATCTGGCGCAAGCGCGACGAACTGGCGCGAATCCGGCCACGCGCCGACCTGCGCGGCCTGTATCTGCTGGCGGCCGCCGGCGTCGGCTGGCTGCTGGCCGACGCCGGCAGCGTCAATGTCGTCGCGCAACTCGCATTCATCGCCATGTTGATCGCCGCGGTATGGACCCTGCTCGGCGCTGCATTCGTGCGGGCGGCATTTTTCCCGCTGATGTTCCTTTTCTTCGCGGTCCCGATGGGCGAGTTCCTGATCCAGCCCTTGATGGGCGTGACCGCCGATTTCACCGTCTCGATGCTGCAGGCCACCGGCATACCGGTGTACCGTGAGGGCACGTTTTTCAGTATCCCCAGCGGCGACTGGTCGGTGGTGGAAGGTTGCTCCGGTTTGCGTTACCTGATCGCCTCGGTGACGCTCGGTGTGCTGTACGCCTACCTTACCTACCGCTCGTGGAAGCGACGCCTGCTGTTCTCCATAGCGGCGATGATCGTTCCGGTCTTCGCCAACAGCGGGCGGGCCTTCATGATCGTGATGATCGCCCACCTGTCCGACATGAAGCTGGCGCTCGGCGTCGACCACTACATCTACGGTTGGGTGTTCTTCGGCATCGTCATGATGCTGCTGTTCTGGATCGGCAGTTTCTGGCGCGAAGACGACCAGGTGGAGACTGTTTCGCCGCAGCCTGTCGTGCTGGCGGAGACAAGAGGAGCAGGCATGGCGTCGCGGTCGATCCTGCCGGCGGCCCTCCTCGCGTTGGGGGTGGCCGGCCTGTGGCCGATGTATGCACATTGGATCGAGTCACGTCCGTTGCCCGACATGCCGGCATTGCAGGTCGAAGCGGCCGGCGGCTGGCAACCCGGGGAGGCCTTCACGACCTGGGTGCCGCACTGGATCGGGGCCGACCGCCAGCTGCGCCGGTCCTATACGCAGGCGGGACATGACGTGATGCTGGAACTGAATTACTACGTAACCCAGCGGCAGGGCGCCGAGCTCATCAACTCGCAGAATTACATGATCAAGCAGAAGGACCCGGCCTGGTCGAACGTCGGCGAAACGATCGTCACCGTACGGATCGACGGAATCGCGCGGCAGGTGCGACAGGCCAAGATGCGCGGGAGCAACGGCCAGCGCCTGCTGGTGTGGCAATGGAACCTGATCGATCAGCGTTCCGTCGTCAACGACTATCTCGCCAAGCTGATCCTTGCGTTCGACCGGGTCAGGCTGGTACGCGACGACGGCTTGTCGGTCCTGATCGCCACGCCGTACCAGAATGCCGATTTCAAGGCGGCGACCGCCACCCTGGCACGCTTTGCGGCGGACATGGAGCCTGCCATCGCCCGCGGGCTCGACCAGGTCGACGGGCAGTGACCGCACACATCGTGCATATCGTCCACCGTTTCGATACCGGCGGCATGGAGAACGGCATGGTCAACCTGTTCAATACCCTGTCGCCGCAACGCTACCGGCATACCGTGGTTGCGCTCACCGACTACAGCGATTTTCGCCAACGCATCACGGCGCAGCCGGTCGAGTTCCATGCGCTGCACCGTGCGCCGGGGCATGGCCTCGGCTGGACCGTGCGGCTCTGGCGACTGCTGCGCCAGCTCAAACCGGATCTGGTGCACACCCGCAATCTGGCCGCGCTGGAAGCGCAATTCGTCGCCGCTGCCGCCGGCGTGCACGCCACCGTCCATGGCGAGCATGGGCGCGACGTGTTCGACCTGCATGGCCGCAACTGGAAATACAATCTGCTGCGCCGTGCCGCCAGGGCGTTCGTGTCGAATTACATTGCGGTCAGCCGTGATCTTGAAAGCTGGCTACGCCAGACTGTCGGGGTGTCGCCGAGCAAGCTGCACCAGATCTACAATGGCGTCGACAGCGTGAAATTCCACCCGCGTGCCGGTGCGCGGCCGGCGGTGCTGCCGCCCGGATTCGCCGACGCCGACAGCACGGTCTTCGGGTCGGTCGGTCGAATGGTCGAGGTCAAGGACTATCCCATGCTCACGCGCGCCTTTATCCAGGCGCTCCGACAGTCTCCCGAACTGGCCGTGGAGGCGCGGCTGGTCATCGTCGGCGACGGGTCTGCACGTGCGGCCTGCATGGAGCTGCTGGCCGAGGCAGGGATGGCGCATCTGGCCTGGCTGCCGGGCGAGCGCCATGACATCGCGACACTGATGCAGGCATTCGACGTGTTCGTGTTGCCGTCGAAAAACGAGGGCATCTCCAATACCATCCTCGAGGCGCTGGCGAGCGGACTGCCGGTGGTCGCCACCGCAGTGGGCGGTAACGTCGAACTGGTGGAAGACGGCGTCACCGGACGGTTGGTGCCGGCCGGTGACACGGAGAATATGGCACAGGCCTTGCTGGGTTATCTCGGCGGTCCGGAGGCGCCGGCGCGCATCGCGCGGCAGGGCGGCAACGCCCGGCGGCAGGCCGAGCAGCGCTACAGCATTCCGGCGATGGCCGAGGCGTATGCCGCGGTATACGACCGGACGCTGAGCGGCCGTCGAACTACCCGATAAATCGACAGGGACAGATAACTAGCATGTGCGGCATTACCGGCATTTTCGATACCAGCGGCGTGAACGAGATTTCACGCGAGCTGCTGCATCGCATGAACGAAACCCAGTTCCATCGCGGCCCCGACGAGGGCGGCCTGCATCTGGAGCCTGGCGTGGGACTGGGGCATCGGCGTTTGTCCATCATCGACCTGTCCTCCGGCCAGCAGCCGCTGTTCAACGAGGACGGCTCGGTCGTCGTCGTATTCAACGGCGAAATCTACAACTTCCAGGAACTGGTGCCCGAACTGGAGGCGCTCGGCCACACCTTCCGTACCCATTCTGATACCGAGGTCATCGTCCACGCCTGGGAGGCCTGGGGCGAAGCCTGCGTCGCACGCTTTCGCGGCATGTTTGCGTTTGCGCTGTGGGACCGCAAGCAGGAAACGCTGTTCGTCGTGCGCGACCGCTTCGGCGTCAAGCCGCTGTATTACGCCTTCCTCGAAACCGGCGAATTCATTTTCGGCTCGGAATTGAAGTCGCTGATGGTGCATCCCAGCCTGGCGCGGGACATCGATCCGCTGGCGGTCGAGGAATACTTCGCCTACGGCTACGTGCCGGAGCCGCGCACCATTTTCAAGCGGGCGTACAAGTTGCCGCCCGGTTTCACGCTCACCCTCAAACGCGGCCAGGCGCGTGCGCTGCCGAAGCAGTATTGGGACATGCCGTTCACGCCGGTGGCGGTGAAGGACGAAGCGGACGCGATGGATGAGTTGGTGGCGCGCATGAAGGAATCGATCCGCCTGCGCATGATTGCCGACGTGCCGCTGGGCGCCTTCCTGTCGGGCGGCGTCGATTCCAGCGCGGTGGTGGCGATGATGGCGACCCAGTCCGCCACGCCGGTGAACACCTGCTCGATCGGCTTCGACGACCCCGCGTTCAACGAAATCGAATTCGCCCAGCAGGTTGCCGATCGTTACCGCACGCATCACCACGTCGAAACCGTCGCCTCCAACGATTTCAGCCTGGTCGACAAGCTTGCCCAGGTGTATGACGAACCGTATGCCGACTCGTCCGCGCTGCCGACCTACCGGGTGTGCGAACTCGCGCGCAAGCATGTGAAGGTTGCCCTGTCGGGCGACGGTGGCGACGAACACTTCGCGGGCTACCGGCGCTATCGCTGGTTCCGCTACGAGGAACGCATGCGCGCGGCGATGCCGCTGATGCTGCGCCGCCCGCTGTTCGGTGCGCTGGGCCGCCTGTATCCCAAGGCCGACTGGGCGCCCAAGGTCTTCCGCGCCAAGACGACCTTCGAGGCGTTGGCGCGCGACACCGTCGAAGGCTATTTTCACGGCGTCTCGCTCCTGTCGGATACGCAACGAAAACAGCTGTTCTCGCCGCCCTTCAAGCGCGAGCTGCAAGGCTACCAGGCGGTGGACGTGCTGCGCCGCCATGCGGCGGTCGCGCCCACCGACGATCCACTGTCGCTGGTACAGTATCTCGACATGAAGACCTATCTGGTCGGCGACATCCTCACCAAGGTCGACCGTGCCAGCATGGCGCATGCACTCGAGGTACGCGAACCGCTGCTCGACCACGAACTGATGGGCTGGGTGTCGGGCCTGCCGGTCGATCTGAAACTGCGCGGTACCGAAGGCAAATACCTGCTCAAGAAATCGATGGAGCCCTATCTCCCGCACGATGTGCTGTATCGCAAGAAGATGGGCTTCTCGGTGCCGCTGGCGGCCTGGTTCCGCGGCCCGCTGGCCATCACCATCCGTAGCGTGGTGCTCGGCGAACGGCTGGCATCCACTGGTCTGTTCAACCAGGACTATCTGCGCGAAGTGGTCGAGGCGCACCAGTCCGGCCGGCGCGACTATTCGGTGATTCTGTGGACGGTGCTGATGTTCGATGCCTTCCTGGGGCAGGTGCTGGGCATGGATGGCCAGAGCGTATTCGAGAGCGAGCGGCAAGCGGCATGAAGATCCTCCACGTGTTCGACCATACCCTGCCGCTGCATTCCGGCTATACCTTCCGCAGCGCGGCAATTCTGCGCAACCAGCGAAAAATGGGCTGGGAGACCTATCACCTGTCCGGCCCCAAGCAGATCGATTGCACGGTGATGGAAGAGGATGCCGATGGCCTGCATTTCTATCGCACGCCGAAGCCGACGGGGCTGCTGGCACACCTGCCGGGGGGCGACCCGTTCGCCGTGATGGGCGCCATCGAAAAGCGCTTGCTGGCGCTGGCAAAGGAATTGCAACCCGACGTGATCCATGCGCATTCGCCGGTGCTGGATGCGGTGCCGGCGATCCGCGTCGGCCGCAAGCTGGGTATTCCGGTCGTCTATGAAATCCGTGCCTTCTGGGAAGACGCCGCAGTCGATCACGGCAGCACGAAAGAGGGCAGCCTGCGTTACCGGCTCACCCGGGCGCTGGAAACCTGGGCCGTCAAGCATGCCGACGCGGTGACGGTCATCTGTGAAGGCCTGCGCAGCGATCTTGCCGCGCGCGGCGTTCCGCCCGGCAAGATCACGGTGATTCCCAATGCGGTCGACATCGACAAGTTTGCCGTCGGCGGCAAACCGGATGCCGAACTGAAGATGAAACTGGGGCTCGGCACCAGCCGCGTGCTCGGCTTCATCGGCTCGTTCTATGCCTACGAAGGCCTGGATCTGCTGATCGCCGCCTTGCCGACGATACTCAAGCAGATGCCTGACGTCAAAGTGCTGCTGGTCGGCGGCGGGCCGCAGGATGCGGCGCTGAAGCAGCAGGTGATGGCGCTCGATCTGAAAGACCGCGTGATTTTCACCGGTCGTGTGCCGCACGGCGAGGTGAATCGTTACTACGATCTGATCGACGTGCTGGTGTATGCGCGTCACCCGATGCGCCTGACCGAACTGGTCACGCCGCTGAAGCCGCTGGAAGCGATGGCGCAGGGGCGGTTGATGGTGGCCTCCGACGTCGGCGGCCACAAGGAACTGATCCAGGACGGCAAGACCGGCGTGCTGTTCCGGGCTGGCCATGCCGGCGATCTTGCCAGCAAGGTGGTGGCACTGCTGAAGTACGAGCAGGGTTGGGACGGCATGAAGCGCAATGGCCGCCAATTCGTGGAATCCGAACGCAACTGGCCCGCCAGCGTGGCGCGCTATCGCAGCGTATACGGCAATCTCGTCAAACCGGGGATGGAGGCGGCGCTTGGCTGACGGATGTACCGCCGATACCGGCCGCCTCGATCTGGTCGTGTTCAGTTCGCTGTTCCCCAGTGCGGCTCGCCCTGCTGCGGGGCTGTTCATCCGTGAACGCATGTTCCGGGTGGCGCAGCATCGACCGCTTGCCGTCGTCTCGCCGCAGGCGTGGTTTCCCGGGCAGTCGCTGATCCGCCGGCTGCGTCCTGGCTACCGCCCGCAGGCGCCGGCGGTGGAAATCCAGCAGGGCATCCGCGTCTATCATCCGCGCTTCCTGTCGTTGCCCGGCCTGTTGCGTCGACTCGACGGCGCATCGATGGCGCTGTGCAGCTTTTTTCTGATGCGGCGTCTGCGGCGCGAAGGCGCACGGCTCATCGATGCGCATTTCGGCTATCCGGACGGCGATGCCGCGACTCGGCTGGGGCGCTGGCTCGGTTTGCCGGTGACCCTGACCTTGCGCGGCACCGAAGTGCCGCATAGCCGCAATCCGGTCTTGCGCCGCCAGCTGGTGCGCGCGCTTGGGGCGGCGGCGCGGGTGTTCACGGTATCCGGCTCGCTGCGCCAACTGGCGCTGGATCTTGGCGTCGACGCAAGCAAAACCGAAGTGGTCGGCAACGGTGTGGATACCCATGTTTTTCATCCTGTCGATCGCGCTGCCGCGCGCGCGCGCTTCGATCTGCCGGACCGGGCGCAGGTGCTGATTTCGGTCGGCGGCCTGGTCGAGCGCAAGGGCATGCACCGCGTCATCGATTGCCTGCCGCCGCTCATGGCGCGCCATCCGGATCTGCATTACCTCATTGTCGGCGGCGGTGGCGGCGAAGGCGATCTGCGCGCCGAGCTCGAAGCACAGGTCGCCCGGCTGGGATTGAGCGGGCGCGTGCATTTCCTCGGCACGCTGCCGCCCGACGCGCTCAAATGGCCGCTGTCGGCTGCCGATGTGTTCGTGCTGGCCACCCGCAACGAAGGCTGGGCGAACGTGTTTCTCGAGGCCATGGCCTGTGGCCTGCCTGTCGTGACCACGGATGTGGGCGGCAACGCGGAAGTGGTCTGCCGCGACGCGCTCGGCAGCATCGTGCCGTTCGGCGATGCCGCGGCGCTGCAGCAGGCCTTGGACGCCGCGCTCGACAAGAACTGGAATCGCGCCGCGATCATCGACTATGCGCAGGCCAACCAGTGGGACAAGCGTGTGGCGCAGCTGTTGCGTGCATTCGATGCCCTGCTGGCTGCGCCAGCCTCTTCCGTCCGGTCTGCGCCGGCGGCTGCCGGACAATGAGCGTCGCCAAGCCTGCGACCGGCCATGACGCCCGCAGCATGTCGACGCGAATTCGACATGCGCTCTGGCGCCACGCCAAGGTATGGCGCCAGCGCCTGCGTCCGCGCCCGGTGGCCCAGCATGTTTTCGTGGCGGGCATGCAGCGCTCCGGGACCAATCTCCTGATGGACGTGCTGGATGCCAGCGCGGCCACCCAGGTGTTTCACGAGACCGATCCGCGCGCGTTCGAGCGTTACGAGATGCGCAATCCTGCCGTGATCCGCCAGTTGGCGTTGGCAAGCCCGGCGCCGGTGTTCGTGATCAAGGCCTTGTGCGAACTCGACCAGCTTCCGCATTTGATGGCGACGTTCCGTCCCGCCAAGACCCTGTGGGTGGTGCGCGACTGGCGCGACAGCGTCAATTCGGCGATCCGTTCCTTCGGAAACTTCGTGCCGCAGTGGCAGCGACTGGCACACGGCGATACGAGCGACTGGCGCGGACGCGGCATGTCGCCGGCAACCCGTGAGCTGCTGATGGCCTTGTACCGCCCTGACGCCAGCGAGGCGGAAGGCGCCGCGATCATGTGGTTCTATCGCAATGCGCTGTTCTTCGAGCATCAGTTGGCGGCGGACCCCCGTGTGCGTGTGGTGTTCTACGAAGCACTGGTGCAGAACCCGATGCGCGAGGTCGCGGCGGTGTACGATTTCCTCGAATTGCCAGGATTCAACGCAGCCATCGCAGGGCGCATCCATGCGCGCTCGGTCAGGCATCGCAGTCCGCCGGACATTTCGCCGGCCGTCACGGTCTTGTGCGACGAACTGTTGGCGCGTTTCAAGGCATTGCCTTTGCGGAGTCGGACATGAGCGTGCCGGCCTGGTTCGCCCGCAATGTGTTTCGCTTGCAGGAAGCGGCGATGCATCGGCCCACGTTTCCCATGCTGGAGGAACTCGAGCGCACCCAGTGGCTGTCGCGCGACGACATGCTGGACTATCAGACCGGGCATCTCAATGTGCTGTTGCAAACCGCGCTGGCGCACAGCCCTTGGCATGCCGCCCGGCTGCATGCCGCCGGACTGGTCGAGACCGTTCGGGCGGGGGCGGTATTGCCGAGCGATTTGTCGCGCTTGCCGACGATGGACAAGCGCGATGCGCGCGAGAACGTCGAACAGCTGGTGTGGCGTGACGTGCCGGGCGGCATATTCCCCTATACGACCGGCGGCTCCAGCGGCGAGCCGCTGATTTTCCATTTCGGCCGTGCACGCCAGGCCGCGGATGCGGCCGGGCGATTGCGCGCGCGACGCTGGTGGGGCGTGGAGCCCGGCGAGCGCGAGGTCTATCTGTGGGGCGCGCCGGTTGAGTTGAGCAAGACCGATCGCATCAAGACCTTGCGCGACCGGCTGGTCAACCAGCTGCTGCTGAATGCGTTCGACATGTCGCCTGCGTGCATGGACGGGTACCTGGAAGCCATGCAAGCCTGGAACCCCAAAGCGATCTATGGCTATGCCAGCAGCCTGGCGTTGCTCGCGGCGCATGCCGAGGCGCGTGCCGCGCGGCTCCGGCTGCCCGCCCTGCGCGTGGTCAGCACCACGGGCGAGCCCTTGTTTCCGCATCAACGCGAACTGATCGAACGGGTGTTCGGGGTGCCGGTCTCGGTCGAATACGGCGCGCGCGATGCCGGCCTGATGGCCTTGCAGTCGCCGGATGGGGTGTTGCTGCAGATGTGCGAAACGCATCTGATCGAGGTGCTCGACGCGGCGGGCAATCCAGTGGAGGAAGGCGAGGCCGTGATCACCAGCCTGGTGTCGGCCGCCCAACCGTTCATCCGCTACCGTACCGGCGACATCGTGCGCCATTCCGGCCGGAACGACCCGGGCGGGCGCGGCCTCACGGTACTGGATACCGTGGTGGGGCGACAGACCGATTTCATCGTTGCCGCCGACGGCCGCATCATGCATGCCCTGGCGGTGATCTATGTGCTGCGCGCGGTGCCGGGCGTGGGGCAGTTCAAGCTGATCCAGCATGCGATCGACCGGCTCGAGGTGCAGGTCGTCCCAGACGCGCGCTGGAACGACGACGCGCGCGCAGCCGTGATCCGGGGGCTGCAGGCGCGTCTGGGCACTGGGCTGGCCGTCGATATCCGCTTGCTGGACGCGATCGCGCCGGAAGCCTCCGGCAAGCATCGCTATGTGGTGAGTCACGTTCCCGTGCACGGCGCGCTGGCACAGGCCGGCCGATGAGTACCCTGATCATGATGCAGAAAGCCGAACCCGCATGAGAGACCTGTTCATCACCGGCCTGATTTTCGGCCTGCTGCCTTTCGTCTTCAAACGCCCCTGGCTGGGCATCCTGCTGTGGTCGTGGCTTGGCTACATGAACCCGCACCGGCTGGCGTGGGGCTTTGCCTACAACATGCCGTTCTCGATGATCGTCGGTAGCGTCACCATCCTCGCCTTCATGGCATCGAAGGAAAAGAAGGAGATGCTGTGGACGCGCGAAGTCATCGTCCTGCTGATCCTTACCAGCTGGATGCTGTTTACCACCTTCTTTGCGTTCTACCCTGACCTGGCATGGTTCCAGTGGAACAAGGTCTGGAAGATCATGCTGATGGTCCTGCTCACGGTGCTGATCATCAACGAGCGCTACAAATTGCACTGGCTGGTCTGGGTGATTGCATTGTCGTTCGGGTTCTACGGCGTCAAGGGCGGGATATTCACCATCATCAACGGCGGGGTATACCGCGTGCAGGGGCCGACCGGCACCTTTATCGGCGGCAACAACGAAATGGCGCTCGCCCTGGTGATGACGATTCCGCTCATCCGCTACCTTCACCTGCAGGAAACCCGCAAGTGGGTCAAGATCGGACTGGCCAGCGCCATGGTGCTGACCGGCGTCGCGGCCATCGGCAGCCAGTCGCGCGGCGGCATGCTGGCAATGGTGGCGATGGGGCTGTTCCTGTGGATGAAAAGCCGCAACAAGATCGTCACCGGCTTTTACATGCTGATCGCCGTGGCCATCATGGCCTCGATCATGCCGCAGGCTTGGTATGACCGCATGAACACGATCAAGTCCTATCAGCAGGACCAGTCGGCGCAGGGCCGGATCAATGCCTGGCACACTGCGTTCAACGTGGCGAAGGACCGCATTACCGGGGGCGGGTTCGATATGTTCAGGCCGCCCACATTCCGTCAATATGCCCCGGACCCCTGGAATGTTCACGATGTGCACAGCATCTATTTCGAGATGATGGGCGAACAGGGGTTCATCGGATTCGCCTTGTTCATGCTGCTGGGATCGCTGGCCTGGATCCGTGCCCGGCAGATCATCAAGCGATGCAAGCATGACCCTGAGCGAAAATGGGCCGCCGATCTGGCGGCCATGATCCAGGTGAGCCTCATTGGTTATGCGGTGGCCGGCGCATTCCTGGGCATGAGTCATTTCGACCTGCCCTACCATTTGATGATCATCCTGGTGCTGGCCGCCAAGTTTTCCGGCGTACTGGCAAAGGTGGTCCCTGTCGAAGGCCGCGTTCAGGGTAGTGAACTGCCTCATCCGTCGAGCCGGTTCAGCCCGGAAAGTACCGGGCCCAGGGGCTGACCGTGCCGGGGTTTCGCTTGCGCCTGCCGCCCGGGCTGGGCTGGGCCTTCTGGCTGGCGTTTCTGCTGACGGGCCTGGTTGAACTGGCCCTGCACAGTGAAGCCGTGATGTTCCGCTACCGTGCGGTTTTTGCCCAGGGGCGAGCATACGACAAGCTGTTCGAGGTCGAGCGCCACCCACCGCAGATCCTCTTCATCGGCAACAGCCGAACGGACAACGGTATCGATCCGCGTGCAGTGGAGCGGGTCTGGCCGGGCCATGTCTTGCGCGGCTTCAACCTGGGCTTGCCGGGTGCCAATGCCATCGTGTATCACGGCGAAATCCGGCGGCTGGACGAACGCGGCCTGCTGGGAAAAGCGGCGATTCGGACCGTGGTGCTTGGCCTGGATGAAAGCGCCCTGCAGGAAGACAATTCACTCGGTTACGTCAGCTTTCTTGCCGACCGGCGCGCCCTGTGGGATGCGGCCCGCTATCGCGACTGGCTGGGAAGCCATCTGCGGTTGTGGTCGTACAGTGGCAACCTTCGCCAGTTGCGCGAACCGGACAAGGCGCTGCGATTCGTCGAGGCCAGTGTGCGCTCGCTCGATCCGGTCGGAGGGGCGGCAGCGGCCTATTCGGGCTATCGAGCGGGTTTCGGCGCGGCCCAGAATGCGGGTCAGGTGGCGCAGCAGGAACGTGCGGCCTTGCATCCCCCGGCGCCGGCCGTCGAACGCTTTTTATGGCAGGCGATCGATATCCTGCAGTCGCGCGGCGTACGGGTGTTCGTCACCCTGCCGCCCTTGCGCGACCGCTTGTCCGCCTTTGTCGATCCCCGCCCCGAGGCCGCCTCCTATCGGGCACTGCTGGCACGCCTGCGGCAACGTGGCGTGATCGTGTTGCCCACGCCGACCGGTTTCGGCCCTGACGACTTCGTCAACGCAGGCCATTTGAACGACCGGGGCGCGCAGCGTTACAGCGCCGAACTGGGGCATCAGCTGGCCGCCTGGAAGGATCGATAGGCATGTTGTTCAGCTCCCCGACTTTCCTGCTGTTCTTTGCCGTGCTGCTGATGTTCTACGCCGGCGCACGCAATTATCGCGAGCGTGCTGCCGTCATCCTGGTCGGCAGCCTGATTTTCTATGCGTCCTGGAAACCGGTCTATCTCATCCTGCTGGCGGTGTCGGTCAGCCTCAATTACCTGATCTACTCGGGTCTGTCGGCTACCCGCAGCAAGCGGCTGCTGGTGACGGGCCTGGTGCTGAACCTGGGCTTCCTGGGCGTCGTCAAATATCTCGGGATGGCATTGGACAGCCTGTGGACGCTGGGCACATGGTTCGACCTGCCTGTGGGCGGCGCACCGCCTGGCTGGGCGGACTGGGCGCTACCGCTGGGCATCAGCTTCTATACCTTCCACATGCTGTCGGTGATGATCGACGTCTACCGTGGCGAATGGACGCACCGCATTTCCTTTCGCGCCTGGTGGCTGTATGTGACCTTGCATATGATCGCCGGCCCCATCCTGCGCGCCTCCGAACTGGTCGAACAGCTGGAATCCCTGCAGCCGCTGAAGGCGGAGTGCGTCAAACTGGGCGCGCTGGTGTTCATGGTGGGCCTGGTCAAGAAAGTGTTGTTTGCCGATAACCTCTCGCTCCTGACCGACGACTTGTTCAGCCGCCCCGACATGCTGGACTTCTACCTGGCCTGGCTCGCCACGACTTCATTTGCGTTGCAAATCTATTTCGACTTTTCCGGCTACAGCGAAATGGCCATCGGCCTGGCGCTGATGTTCGGCGTGACCCTGCCGCGCAACTTCCTCCACCCCTATACCAGCCGCAGCGTCCGCGAATTCTGGCAGCGCTGGCACATCACCCTGTCGCGCTGGCTGCGCGACTACCTGTATTTCTCGCTCGGCGGCAACCGGCGTGGCAAGTCCCGCAACCTGGCCAATCTGATGATCACGATGCTGCTGGGCGGACTCTGGCACGGCGCCGCCTGGACCTTCGTGTTCTGGGGATTCCTGCATGGCAGTTATCTGGTGTTGCATCGCCTGCTGCTCGACCTCTATTCGCGGTTGGGCGTGCTGTCGCATTCCTTCAGCGCGCGACTGCTGTCCTGGCTGGGCTGGCCGGTGACGCTTGCACTGGTGTGGATCAGCTGGGTGTTCTTCCGGGCGCATTCGTTTCACGATGCGTGGATCATCACCGCGGCGATGCTGGGGCTGGGAGAGACAACCGAGGTCGCGTCGGTACGCAGCTATGTGCAGTGGCTGGTATGGGGCAGCCTGCTGCTCACCTTGCTGGAACCGTCCATCGAACGGTTCTTGAGACAAGGTCTGCAGCGCTGGGGGCAACTGCATTTCACGCTGCGCGGCACGGCCTACGCAGGCCTGGCGCTGACGCTCATCGTCTTCGGCGGCAGCAGCCAGAAGTTCATCTATTTCGACTTCTGAGGCTGCTGACTGGCGTTCGCTTCAGTGTTCGTTCGCCTGCAGCCATTGTTCCAGCATCATGGTCACCCAGATCATCACGCCGTAGTAGCTGGCGTACGGTCCGCGCTGCATGGCCAGCATATGGTCCAGATAGGCCGGCTGGATCCAGCCGCGCTGCTTGAAGTCCGCGAGGCTGTCGCCGACGAGGTCGCCGAGCGGTGCATATTGGGTGCTCCACACGCCAAACGGCAGGCCGAAGCCGTGCTTGCTCTTGTTGATGATCTTCTCGGGCAGCAGATCGCGCAGGGCCTCCTTGAAGAACCAGCGCAGCATCTGGCCGCGCACCTTGTAGTCGACCGGCAGGTGGTTGGCAAAGGCGACCATGCGGTCGTCGAGCAGCGGATAGTGCACTTCGATGCCGGCTGCTTCGGTCATCGTGCCCACCTTGCGCAGGTCGTTGTCGGCCAGCGTGAACTTCAGATCCAGATGCATCATGCGATTGATGTAATGGTCGGAGGCGGTACGTTCATAGACTTCGGTGAGGGCGGCGTCTGCTGTCGAAGGGTCGACGGCATGGATGAAATCCGGCGTGAGGATCTGGTCGAGCGGGGTACGGTGCAGGAAGTTGTAGCTTTCCAGGCGCAGCGGCAGGCCCATGTTGGCTTGCCGCACGTAGCTTTTCAGTTTGGCAAGGGGAAAGCGGTTGGACAGCCCGGGCAGGTGTGCGATCGGCTCCACCACGCCGCGCCGGATCACCGCGGGCAGGCGAAAATAATTCTCGAACAGTTTCTGCTTGGCATAGCGCGCATTGCCGCCGAAGATCTCGTCGCCACCGTCGCCTGCCAGCATGTGTTCGAAACCCGCCTCGCGTGCGGCCTTGGCGCAGAAATAGGTCGGTACTGCCGAGTCGTTGCCGAAAGGTTCATCGTACTCGCGTGCGATGACGGGGATCGCCGTCACGATGTCGGCGGGCTTCAGGTAGTACTCGTGACTGCGGCTGCCGTAGCGCTCGGCCGCGCAGCGTGCGTATTCCATTTCGTCGAACCCGTCGGCATCGAAGCCGATGGAAAAGGTGTCGACCGGTGCGCCGCGTACGGCGGTGAGCGCGCCGACTACTGTCGAGCTGTCGGTCCCGCCGGACAGAAACGCCGCCGTGGAAGGGGCATCGACATCGCGTACGGCCTCATCCAGTACGGTACGAAAATCGCTGCGATGGGCGTCGAATCCGGCATCGACCGGCGTGTAATCGGCCTGCCAGTAGAACGCGGTGCTGAGCTGGCCGTTTTTCAAGGTGACCATCTGCCCCGGCAACAGTTTGTGCACGCCTTGATAGAGGCTGCGAGGTGCCGGAATGGTGTGGAAATACAGATAGTCGTAGATCGCCTGGGGGTCGATGACCCGTCCGACCGCGGGATGGGCGCTGGCGTTCTGTGCACTGGTGCCGAACACCAGATGGCCGCCCCGATACGCATAGCAGAGGCGCTCTGCCCCCACGCGATCGAGAACCAGGCAGGCTTTTTTCTTGAGCGGTTCCAGCACGGCAAAGGCGAAATTGCCGTGCATCAGCGTGGGCAGCGTCTTGCCATGGCGTATCCAGCCGTGCGCCACGGCGGTGGCCGGATTGCGGTCGCGGGCGATGAAGGCCAGTTCCTCATCGAGGAAGACCGGGCGACCCGTCAGGGTGGCGGCGAGACCGTTTTCGACGTGGATGTCGGCCTTGCCGAAGCGCGAACACGCGGCCACTCCCAGCATCTGGCTACTGTGTTCGTGCAGCAGACCTTCCGGTGCCGGGTTGGCCGCGCCCCTCATATGTCGGATCAGGTCCTGATGCGCGCCGTGGTCGCCCAGCCAGCCAAAAATGCCATCCATGGTGTGTTGTGTCAGCGTGATACGGGATAATGTCCGCCAATATAAACGAGCATGCCGATTGGCACGAATCCTGTAAGCCCGGTTGCGGGGTAATCGGACTTCGTTTGATAACGACAGAAAGTCTATGAGTTTGAGTGAATTTGCTGAAAAGGTGGTCAAGACGCTGGCATTCCATGCGCGGCGAACGCGTCGCGCCTTGCGCCGGATGCGTTGGCAGCTTTCGCCGCGGCCGGCGGAACGCCCCATCATCGTGATCGGTTGCTCCCGGGCGGGGACCACGCTGGTCTACAAAACGCTGTCCGAGTCGCGCGAGATCGGCAGTCTGCAACGCGAGACCCATGATTACTGGACGGACCTGCACCCTCTGGCCGACAAGGACTGGAACACGCACGCGCTCGATGCGACGGATGCCAGCGCAGCTGAACGGGACGACGTCAGCCGCTACTTCTACAGCTGGACCGGCCAGCATCGCTGGGTCGACAAGAACAACCAGAACGGACTGTGCGTCGCGTATCTGCGGGCACTGTTTCCCGACGCCGTGTTCGTTTTCGTCAAGCGCAGCCCGGGCGACAACCTCAATTCGCTGATCGAAGGCTGGCGCAAGCCCGACGAATTCGCCACCTGGTCGAATGACCTGCCGGCGCGCGTGGGTGTGGAGGGCGGGCAATTGACGCAATGGTGTTTCTTTCTTTCCGAGGGCTGGCGCCATTACGTGAACGCACCGGTCGAAGAGGTCGCCGCCTTTCAGTATGCCGCGGTCAACCGGGCCATCCTCGATGCCAAGGCCGGCATTCCTGTCGGGCAGTGGGTCGAGGTGTTCTACGAGGATTTCCTGCGCGACCCGGTCGCCACCTTCCGCCAGGTATTCGAAGGCTGCGGCCTGGCCTTCGATGCGCATCTGCAGGCGCACTGCGCCGAGGTACTCGACATTCCCTACAACGCGTTTTCCGAAATCCGCCTGGACAAATGGAAGGATGGCCGCAACCGGGACAAGATCGAACGGGTGTTGCCGCAGGTGGCTGACGTGGCGGCGGAGATGGGGTATCGATGACCGTACTGGCGCTGCTCCTGGCGATGGTGATGCTGCTATGGGCAGGGGTGCTGCTGGCATTCGCCGGTCCGCTCGTCGCACGCTGGCGCGAACCAGTGCTGCGTCATCCCGTGCTCATCGTCGAAAGCGACGACTGGGGCGCAGGGCCATTGTCTCAGGCGGATGCATTGATCCGCTTGTCGGGCCTGTTGCAGCGCATACGCGACCGCAACGGCCGTCCGGCCGTCATGACGCTGGGGATCGTACTGGAGGTGCCGGATGGGGCTCGCATCGCAGCGAGCCGTTTTACGGAATATCACGCCTTGACGCTCGCTGACGAGCGTTTCGAGGCGGTGCGTATGGCAATGCAGGCAGGCATCGAGGCCGGGGTGTTTGCACCGCAGTTGCATGGCCAGTGCCACTACTGGCCGCCGGCCCTGCTGGCCACGGCCCGGAAAGAAGCGGCCGTGCGCGACTGGCTGGCCGCGCCGGAGCCTGCCGCGACCGAAGCGCTGCCGTCTCCCTTGCAGAGCCGCTGGGTCGATGCCTCGGATCTGCCATCGCGCGCACTGCCGACCGCGGCGATCGAGCAAGCCGTTGCCGTGGAGACGGCAACGTATCGGGCTGTTCTGGGCCGGTTGCCACAAGTGGCGGTCGCCACGACGTTCATCTGGAGCGAAGCCGTCGAGGCGGCGTGGGGGCGGTCGGGAATCGATGTCGTTGTCACGCCCGGCCAGCGCGCCACGTGTCGAGATGCCGCGGGCCGGCCAGGATGCGTGGATGCGTCGATGTTGTCCGGCGAGCGCTCACGGGCCGGGCAAACCTATCTGGTGCGCGATGTGTATTTCGAGCCGACCCTGGGCCATGCGCCGCAACGGCTGGCGGATGGACTCACGACGCGCACCCGGCAGGGACGGGCTTGCCTGGTGGAAACCCATCGTTTCAATTTCCTGCAGGCAGCGGATGCCAGCCTTGCGGCACTCGAAGCGGGATTGCATACAGCCTTGGCCGTCTGCCCGCACGTGCGCTTTCTCACCCCGCTCGAACTGGCGCACGCGATCGAAAAACGGGATCCGGCCTGGATCGAAGGCCGGTTACGCCGTCGCCTTGCCGTCTGGCGCGTCCGGCTGGACGAGGTGCCGCGCTTTCGCCGGATGGCCCGCCTAAGCGGCCTGGCACTGCCGCTGGCTTGGCTGGGACGTTCGGCATGAGCCCGCGTTTCTCGGTCATCATTCCCGCATTCAACGCAGCTGGCACCCTGGCGCGCGCCATCGAGTCGGTGCGTGCGCAAAGCTGGCCGGTACATGAAATCATCGTGGTGGATGATGGCTCGACCGATGCCACGGCCGATGTCGCGCGCCGGTTCGGCGAGGCGGTGCGGTTGATCCGGCAGCCCAACAGCGGCGTGTCGGTGGCGCGCAACGCGGGTGCCGCCGCCGCCACGGGCGATTGGCTGGCGTTTCTCGACGCCGACGACTGGTATGCACCCGGTCGTGTCGAGCTCCATGCGGCATGGATTGCCGAGGACGCGACGCTGGATTGCCTGACGGGCGATTACGAATACCGCGATACGGATGGAAAGCTGCTCGGCACGTCGATGGCGCAGCACGAATCGGGGCGCCTGATGCTGGCCAAGGCAGCCGGAGCGGTGCGTGTGGTGATGGACACGCCCGCAGAAATCACGGCTTTCGTGGCCGATCATTTCGGCGATACGCACACGCTGTCGGTTCCGCGTGCCCGGTTCATCGAACTGGGCGGTTACCCGACCGGATTCAAGGTCTGCGAGGATGTCCATTTTCTGACCCGGCTGGTGGCCAATAGCCATCGTATCGGCGTAATCTGCGAAAGCCTCGGCGTGTACGTGATACATGGCGGCAGCGCCACGCGCCGCAATCCGGTGGCAGCGCAGCGTGAAAATGTGCGCACGCTGTCCGATCTGATGCGGCTGGCCGAACGTTTTCCGACGCCGGTCAGGCAGGGGGTGGCGAGCCGGATGGTCGGCGCGCGCTACAACCTCGGCTGTGCTTTGAGCAAGAGCGGGCAGCGTATCGCGGCCGTCCGGGCCGTGTTGCCGCTGTTGGCTGCGCGCCCCGGCTGGCAGAGCCTGCGTGCTGTGCTGTCGATGCTGACCGGTTGAGCATGCCGGTTTTGCAGAACTTCGACGAGGTACATGGCTGGCTGAGTAACCCGGATGGAAAGCTTACCCAGTCAACGCGGCCCTGGATAACATGAGTAAAGTATGCAGATCACTGTTGTAATCACGACCCACGACCGCCCTGAGTTGCTTCGTGATGCTATTGCCAGTGTCGAGGCGCAACGCTTCGACGAATGGGATGTCATCGTGGTGGATGATGGATCCTGTCCCGCCGTAATGCTCGATCCCGTGCAGAGTGGGCGTGTCAGGCTGTTGCGGAACGAGACGGCGCAAGGGCCTTCGGAAGCTCGCAATACGGGAATGCGAGCAGCGACCGGCGAGGTGATTTTCTTTCTCGACGACGACGACCTGCTCGATGTCGATGCGCTGGCGAGGATTGATGCTGCTTTCCAGGATGAGGTGAGCCTGAATTGTCTTTTCGTGAATGTGGAGCCTTTCGGTAGCGAGGCCGAGGGTACCCTGCACAATCAGACGCAGGCGATGACGCGTGTACTGAGTACGATGGACGTACGCCTGAAAAGTACGGAGGGTGTGTTGCGTCTTGATTCCAACCGATTGTTCGGCGCATTGCTTGATCGCGTCCCGATGGCGTTTCAACGGGTGGCAATCAAGCGAATCCAGCTGCAGAAGGTTGGGCTATATAGCGGGAAAGGGTTCGAGGATCTGGAATGGTATTACCGGGTGGCGCTTCGTTGTACATGCGGTCTGCTTATGGCACCCAGCTATCGCGTGCGATGCGAGGGACAGAGTTATTTCAGCCGGCCGGAAGAAAAGCAACGTCTCATCGATACCATCATTCGTATGCGCAGGGGGCTCTTGAATTTGGATGAAGTCGCTGCCACTCCGCTACTCAAGAAATTAACGATCGCCTCGCTGGCAAGCGCAAATTTCAACAAGGCTTATTACGCCCATGAAAATAACCAACCTTTCCCATGGCGGAACTTACTCGACTCGGCCGCAAATGGACTGTGCTGGCAGCATTTTAGCCTTGCAGGCAAGGCACTGAGAAGTCAAGTGTGGAAAATGCTGGGGCGACGTCATGAACGCTAGATGTTTATGTGGGTTGGGGCCCGTTTCGAATGCAATCAGGATCTCGCGAGGCCTATTATGACTCCGGATCTGCTCGTTATCATTCAGGTTGGTGGTTCCGGCTGCCGATCCCGCATAAATTTCAAAACCGACAAATAACCGCTGCAGGCACCGATGATGCCATACGGCCTGTTCCGCTTCCCCACCATGACTCGTCTGCTTGTCCTCACCGAACTCTTTCTCCCGACCAAGGGCGGTACAGCCGTGTGGGCCGCCGAGGTGTACCGGCGTCTCGGCGGCAAGGAAATCCATATCGTCACTGCCGATGTGGCCGGCGCGGCGGCTGTGGACGCGACGCATCCCAATACCATTCATCGCCTCAGCCTCAGACGTGTGGCCTGGCTGCGTCCCGAGTCGCTCGCGATGTACGCCCGTTTTTTCCTCCGGTCGCTGCGGTTGGCGTTCACGCACCGCTTCGAGGCCGTGCATGCCTTCCGCGCGCTGCCTGAAGGGCTGGTGGCATGGGGGGTGGCGCGCTTGACGTTCAGGCCGGTGGCCATCTATGCCCATGGCGAAGAACTCACCAGCTGGGGGAACGGCCGGAAATTCAGGGCGATGCGGTTCGCCCTGCGTCATGCCGACCGGGTCATTGCCAACAGCGACCATACGCGTGACACCTTGCGGGGCATGGGCGTCGACCCGGCGCGCATCACACTCATCTATCCCGGTGTCGATGTCTCGGTATTCAGGCCAGGCCTGGATACCACCGGTTTGCGCGAGAGCCTGGGGATCGGCGCGGACGAGAAACTGCTGTTCTCGGTCGGCAGGCTGTCGCGTCGCAAGGGCTTCGACCAGATGATCCGGGCCGTGGGGCGACTGCATGCCGAAGGAATGCCCCTGCGCTATGTCATTGGCGGGATAGGTGAGGATGCCGACTATCTTGACGGCCTGATCCATGATCTCGGCCTGACGGGCGTGGCCCATCGCATCGGCCCGGTCAGGGAAGCGGATCTGCCCCGCTGGCAGAATGCCTGCGATATATTTGCCATGCCCAACCGCGAAATCAACGGCGACAATGAGGGCTTCGGCATGGTCTTCATCGAGGCGGCTGCCTGCGGCAAACCGAGCCTGGCCGGCCTGGCCGGCGGCACGGGATCGGCAGTGCTGCATGGCGAGACGGGGCTGCGGGTGGATGGCACGTCGGTCGATGCCGTGGCAGACGGTTTGCGGAGCCTGCTGGCGCAGCCGGACTTGACTCGTGCCTGGGGCCAGCGCGCATTGCAGCGGGTGGAACGCGAATTCTCCTGGGAGCGGGTGGCAGAGAAAACCCGCCAACTGAACATGACAACAACCCGGTCCTGAGCCGCATCCATGACAGATACCGTATCCCCTTGGCCCGTCGCCGTTTTTGCCCATAACGAAGCGCGCAACATCGTCGCCTGCCTCGACAGCCTGCAGGCTGCCGCGACGCACCCGATCACCTGCCATGTGCTGGCCAATGCCTGCACCGACCGGACCGAAGCGCTGGTACGCGAATATGCAGCGGATCACCCCCATGTCCACCTCGTGTCGATCGCGCTGGGAGACAAGGCCAATGCCTGGAACGTCTTCGTCCATGAGATCGCTGTGTGCACGGCGACGCCCTGTTTTTTCATCGACGGTGACGTGCGGGCGGTGGCCGGCTCGCTCGATGCGATGGCGCAGGCACTGGCGCAGAACCCCCAGGCCAACGGCGTGTCGGCATTGCCGCAAAGCGGCCGCGGTGTTGCAGCGTTCCAGCGCGACATGCTCAGGGATAATGGCGTGGCGGGCAATTTATACGGCTTGCGTGGAAGCTTCGTGGAACGCATCCGCGCCCAGGCCATCAAAATGCCTGTCGGCACCATCGGCGAAGATGCGCTGATGGGCGCGATGCTGAAATGGGATTTGCAGGGGGACACCCGCTGGGACAACGGCCGCGTGGTCGTGGCCCGCGAGGCGGGGTTTGAATTCGACTCGGTGTCGCCCTGGTTGCCGCGCGAATGGAAAAAATACTTTCGGCGGCGCGTGCGCTACAGCGTGCGGGGATATCAGAACAAGATGCTGGGACGGGCCATCCAGCCCGCAGGGTTCACTGCATTGCCGTTTCATGTGCGCGACCTGTATCCCCGCTACCCGGAGGTGCTCAGGCTGGATTGGCGCGGATTGAACACCCTGTTTGACTGGCTGGCCATTCGGGAGATACGGTCGGCATGACGGAATCGAGATGATAGAGAAAGGACGCGCGATGAAGACGCTCACCAAGTTGATGCTGGGACTGGCAGGACTTGTCATGGCCCTGCCCGCCACGGCGGAGTGGAAGCCAAGCCCGGCGGAAATGGCCACCCTCCCACCTTATTGTGCGGCGCGGTTCGATGAAAAATCGGAGGCGTTCAAGAGCTGGCGGGATTCCATGGGATCCGATTTCATGCACGTCCATCATTACTGTGCCGGACTCAATTTCGTGAATCGGGCGCGCGGCATGGGGTCGTCCAACAAGGACCGACAGGGCACGCTGGAAGCGGCGCTGCGCAACTTCGATTACATGCTTGCCCATACCCACCCGGATTTTTCCCTGCGTCCCGAGATCCTCATGAATCGCGGCATTGCCCTGTCGATGATGAAGCGGACGGGCGAAGCGGTCGGGGATCTGATGAAGGCGATCGAGGCGGATCCGAAACAGCCCCGCGCCTACATGACGTTGGCAGACATGTACAGCCAGCAGAAGAATCGCGCCAAGGCCCTGGAGACCGTCACGGAGGGCTTGCGGCACAATCCCGACACCAAGAGCCTGCAACGGCGCTACACCGAACTGGGTGGCAAGCTGCCGTACCCAGCCCCCGTCGAGCCTGTACCGGTTGCCGTTCAGGCGGACACGGACGCCGCGCCGACTGCCGAACCCGGTTCCACGCCACCCGTCGAGTCGTCTGACAGCGCACCGCCGCCTCCTGCCGAGACGCCTGCAGCGCCGCCCAAAATCGGCTCGCCGACCAATCCCTACTGCCGTTTCTGCCCGGATTGATCAGGGGCGGGCGCGCTGCCGCGACGCCTGGACGAAGGCCTGCAACCGGGCCCATAAATCCGCCTTCAGCTGCGGATGATGCGCCGACACGTCGTGCTGGCAGGCGGGGTCGGTTTCCAGATCGAACAGGCTGAGCACATGGCCTGTCTCGAGTGGCTGGTAAACCAGTTTCCAGCGGCCGCTTCGGATCATACGATCCTTGGCGTCGAGGATGGCGTTGCAGTATTCGGACTTGATCGCCAGGGCGCCGCAGGCGCGATCCGGCACCTCCATCAGTTCCAGCAGGTTGGGATAGCGCAGGTGTGCTTCCGGCAGGCCGGGAATATGCGCGATCCAGATGCCGGTTTCATTGAAGGCGTCGAGTTCGGGGCAGTCGCCGTCCAGCTCCATGCAGCCTGAGAGCGACACGCCGTCCACGCTGGCGACGGGCGGTGCGCCGACGAGTTCAAGCAACGTGGGGGCAAGGTCGATCGAGCGCACCACCTGCTCCACCGTGCCGCGTGCCGGACGGCCGGGGGCGCGGATGACGAGCGGAATGCGCGGGCTGAAATCGCCGACGGCGGAATTGCCCTGTCCCCAGGTGTCGTGCTCGAAGAATTCCATGCCGTGGTCGGAGTAGACGACGATGATCGTATTGTCGGCCAGGCCACAGACATCCAGGTGCGCCAGCATCTTGCCGACTTCGTCGTCGAACTCCGCCACGCAGCCGTCGTACAAGTCGATGATCTGGTCGAGATCGAATTCCTCACGGGGGGCGCCCTGGCGCCGGATGATCTCGAACGGGTCCGTGAGCCGGGCCATCGCGAATTTTGACTCGCCGGCATAGCCCGGATCGGCGAAGCGCGTATACCACGGCCACTCCGAGGCAAAGGGCGGGTGCGTGGTGGAGTAGAACACATTGAGAAAGAACGGCTGTGCGTTTTCCGCCAGGCGCGACACCAGACGCCGGGCGCGTTTGCCGAGTGGCTGCGTGAGTGGTACCCCGCCGAGGTAGTACACCTCGGGCAGGAGCAACCGCCCCAGCCGGTTATGGACGAACAGGGAAACAAACAGCCGCAGATCCTTGGGCCCCTGGCGGATGAGGTATTTCAGGTTCCACTGGTCTTCCGGCAGATCGGTGTAGTCGAAGCCGAAGGAGAATTTCCCCATGTCGGCACCGCACCAGTCCGAGATCGCCGCGGTACGATAGCCGGCCTGTTTCAGCCACACGGGCAAGGCATCCACGTTCAGTCGCGTGGCCTCGTGATCCGCATAGTTGTCGCGGATGCCGTGGGTGTGGGGCCAAGTGCCGGTCAGCATGGAGATCAGACTCGGCGCCGTGCGCGCGCACGGCACATAGCAGTTGGCGAAGAGTGCGCCGCGCTCGCCCAATCGGTCGATATGGGGCGTCAGCATGCGGCGATATCCCAGCGCACCCAGGCGGTCGGCGCGCAGCGTATCGGATCCGATCATGAGGATGTTGGGCTGCGAATCCGACGTGCGCGTCGACCGCTTGCGCGGCGCGCGTGCCTCGGGTTGCCAGCCGGCCCATACGATCGTCCCGGCAAAGAACAGCGTGGCCGCCCACAGGGCCATCAAGGTGGCCACGCGGTTTTCCTTCGCCAGCTGCCAGGAGGCGGCCATGAACAATAGCCCAGTCAAGACGATTCCCAGAGTCTGCAATCGGGTGATGCGTGCCGGCGTCATGGCATGCCAGAGTCGATAGAGCCGGCTCATGCGGTAATGCATCGACGCCGCCAGCAGTCCGGGATTGAAACGCAGCTTGCGGATGAATTGCAGGCTGAAACCGCCGAGGATGCCGAGCAGTGCGGCAACGGCGGCCAGCCATGCCGACCAGCCTGTGCCTGTCACTGTGGCAAGCATGAAATAGAGCAGCACGCCGGCTCCCCCAGTGAAGAGCATGAGCGCAAAGGCCCAGACCGTCAGGCGTGCCAGCGAAAACAGCGTATAGCGGCGGTAATGCTTGAGTATCTCGTCGCGAATGCGGGGGCCGGTATGCGAAAAATCGAGCAGCGATTTGGCGAGCAGGGCGGCCGTGCCAATCCCGGCCACGCCCAGGGCGGGAAGCAGGCCGGTCCAGCGCGCGTCGCCGCTGGCGAACCAGGCGATCAGGCCGCAGACGGCGGTGACCAAGGCCAGCGATTCGGTGAGCACGATGCCGCGGTCGGGCGGGAGTTCCAGGTTCTTGCCGCGATGCCCCGACTCGCGGCACCCCTGGATTTCGCCCAGGGCTGCCGCGGTGCGTACCCAGTAAAAACGCCGCTTGGCCCACGACAGACTGAATGCACTGTGGACGCCATACTCGGCCAGCTTGCGCCACATGTACAAGGGAACCGAGCCGCTGCCGCGGAGGCGGGCGGTCGAGCGGGTTCGCTGATAGCTTTTTTTCAGGAGATAGCCGAGCCGGAGCCGTTCCGTGTCGACATAGTGGTATTGCACGATGGCCGGCGCGTATTGACAGTGCTCGCCACGCGCCAGGGCGCGCAATACGTATTCGCTGTCCTCGCCGCCACCGAGATCGTGGCCGTGCGGCCCCAGCTCGGTGGAAAACTGGCCGGCCACTTCAAATACCCGACGGCGCACGACCAGATTGCCGCCGCCCGGTATCGGGCCAGCCTCGGCCGTGACGGCCCGGGGCGTATCGCCCTGGTCGTAGCGCGGAACCGGCAGGGGATAGATGCGGTAGGGACCGTCGTCGTGTACCCACGCTGGCTCGTTGCCATCCCAATCCGGCAAGATTCTTCCGCAGTACAGGCCGGCATCGGGCCAGGCCGCAGCGGCTTGTTCGATGGCTGTCAAATAGTTCTCGTCCACGCGGTGGTCGTCATCCACCAGGGCAATGAGTTCGGTTTCGATGGTCGGGATGGCGGCATTCAGCGCATGGGATTTCCCGGGTGTGGGCACGTCGAGCACCTGCAACGGCAAGTCATTTCCGGTCGCCTGGCGGGCTTGGTACGCCTGCATCTGCACCACGGTGTCGTCACTGCAGGCATTGGCCGCCACTAGGATGCGCACGGGCATGGCGGGGCGGCGCGCCCCATTGAGCGACGCCAGGGTCTTTTGCAGCAGTTCTGCCCGGTTGTGGGTGCAGATGAGGATGGTGAGCGCGGTCACGCGAGTGCCCGTCGGGTACGTTTCCAGAAACGGGTCAGCACCTTGTTATGCAGACGGTAGGCGGCTTTCACGGCGAGCGCGGGCGGCATGCCCGGCGTGACCAGATCGTAGCCGAACTCGCGCAAGGTCTTGCCGGCCACGCTTTCGAAGGCCCTGATCTGGGCTGGCGTCATCTTGCTGCGCCATTTTCCCGCGTTGTCGGCTTTCAGGGGTTCATGCACCAGCGGGGTCTTGCCCGGGTCGTCCACCGACGTGACGGCAAACAGCTCGGCCGAGTAGGGTTCGCCCAGGAACGTGCAAATCCGTTGCATGCTGTCTTCGGGGTGCGCAAGCAAATCCTCGTAGCGCAGCTCCATGTATTGCTGGGGCGGCAATTGGCTGCCCAGTGCGCGGCCTTTCTCCACGTAGCTTTCCCAGTATTCCGCCGCGAAATATGTGTTGTACACGGAGAAATCGTGCTGTCTGCCGAACAGCGACAGGGCGACATCGCGTCCGTCGCGGATCAGGTGCACGATCTGGGCATCGGGAAACCACTCGAGCAGTTTGGGGAGATGCATCACGTAATAGGGCGTCTTGTCGCCCCATCTGGACTTTCCTTCGCCCCGCGCATTTTTCTCGAACAGCCCCGATATGATCGCCGGCATCGTGTACCGGCCTTCGGTATGAAGTTCGCGGGCCAACCGGTCGACATCGAATTTCAAGCCATGCAGATCGGTCTCCAGAAAGTCCCGGCTTTGCTCATGCATGGCTTGCAGCACGCGACGGATATTGTCCTCCTGGCTGAGATCGCCAAAACTTTTCAGATTGCGGTACAGCGGAATGAAGAAATGCGATTCCCCGGTGGGGAGCGAAATGTGCGGGTGATTGCGCAGCCGGTACTGCAGCATGGTGGTACCGGAGCGCGGCGCCCCGACGATGAAGATCGGGCCTTGCTGGCGTGATGGGGGCGAGAAAGACGAGGTCACGTGGAGGTTCCAGTCAAACGAACGTATCTGAATAGAGCGTGGGGCATGAGGCCGTATCGCGGGAAAACGGAACGGATGCGCCAGTGCTGCCGCTGTACCCAGCGGTTTCGCTGCACCGCCTTGCGCCAGGTATTCGCATCATGCCTGGAGGCCAGCCGGCTCAATGTGTGCAATCGCACATCGGGCTGCTGGCGGAGCCATCGAAACAGATCCGAGAGTTGCTCGAGCGTCAACGGTGCATCGGTACGCCCCGACTCCTGGAAATCGTAATGGTGCATGACGGCCACGATGGCCAGATTGCCGTGTGGGTGGCGTCGCGCTTCGGCGAGCGCCGGCCGGAGTTCGGTGAGCTGACAGGTGCGCGGAAGCTCGGTGAGACGGCCGGATTCGACCGATCCGTGTTCGCTGCCCGCCGAGAGGTAGAGGAAACCCTGCTCGGAAAGCACGGCAGCGGTGATGTGGTCGAAGGTATTGAACGGCGGAACGAATCCTGGGATCGCACAACCAAATACCTGTTCAAGCGTCGCTCGGCCGGCCACGATTTTCTTCATTTGTTCCGCCTGATCAAGACCGGCGAATTCGGAAGGAAGACTGGCCTCGGCTTGACAGGGTTCATGGCTGAACCCGTGCTGGGCGATTTCCATCCTGCCGGATTGCCGTGCCTCGACGAGATGGGGCACATCGCCGGCCGACAAGGCGTGCTGTCCGGCATGCGGAATGACCGCAAAGGTGGCGCAGACATCGTGCATGGCCATGGCATGCAATATTCCGTGCTCGAGCACATGGTCGCTGACCGCGGATGGATCATCGAAGCGAATGGCGACGTCGATCATGGTCAAGCCCCGGACCGGTTTCGGTAGCCTTGCAGGCTGCCTAGTGCATGGGCAGCATTCATCGCCTGACGGACCAGCCCGGGCTGTCCGCTGATGGCCAGCTTCAATGTCCGGCCGCAGTGATTCAGAAATTGGGCGACCATGAACAGAGGAACGCCGAACAGGGTGCTGGGGTAGCGCGGCAGGGAAAACCGGCCATGACGCAAGCCGGCCCGGTAATGCAGTTTCAAGAAATAGCCGCGTCTGAGCCGCCAGGATTCGACAGCATGCAGCACGGCCATTTCAGGACGGTAACGGATCCGGACTTTATGCTCGAGCAGGGCACGCAGCATCATGGCATCCTCGCCGCCGCCGACATCCTTGCCTTCGCGGTTGTAGCGGATGTCGAAGCGCAAGGCCGGGTCGTCGCGGAACAGGCGCATGTCGTACGCGACATTGGCGGTCCAGATGGGGGTGCTGGCATCCTCGATCCAGAATCGTTCCGGTCCATGGTCGACGGCGGCAAGAAAACCGAGCAGATCGTCTTCGAGCCAGCGCGGCCGTATGGTGGTTGAGAAATCCATCGCCACGCGGCCGCCCGCACACGCTGCACCTTCGTTCAGAATGGCGTCGACCGCGGCTTCGAGCAGGCCCGGCAGGGGGATTTCATCGTCGTCGATGAAGACCAGGATGTCGCTGTCCAGTGCCTCGGCAATGCCGCGGTTGCGTGCGGCCACGATCCCCTGCACGGGCTCGGTCACCCAGCGTAGTGTCGGGCCCGGCAGCTGTTCAAGGCGCGCGAGGATGTCGGCCGTGGCATCGCTGCTGTTATTGTTGATCGCGAGGATTTCGAAGGGGATTGGGCAGGTTTGCTCACGCATCGCCGCAACGAGTTTTTCCAGACGGTCCGCACGGTTATAGGTGCAAAAAGCGAAGGTAAGCACAGGCATGACGACGGTTCAGATGGAATTACGCGTGCTGCGCCGGGTATCGATCATCCGGATCAGCGATTCGAATACCGATGCAGGCAAGAAACTGGCCAGGATGTATTTGGCATCACGTGCTTTCCATTCTGTCTTGCGGGACGCACGACGGAACAGGCGCCGCGCGGAGTCGGTATCGCGCCGCCAATGGCAGCGATACGCCTCGGGTAGCAGCGAGCCGTACACCCGGTCATCACGTTCAGCCCGGCTGAGATGGGCGATCTGGGCGGGATGCCGGCGGACGAAGTCCTCGCGCACGGCAATGGCATCGAAGACCTGGCGCCAGCGCGGGATATGCGCATCGCCGCGCGGATAGCGGCGATAGAACGCCAGTACCTCGGGAACGCGCACCACCGTGGGCTGGAGGGCGAGCATGCGCAGCCACATGTCATAGTCCATGGCGGTGGGCAGACGTTCCGAAAATCCGCGCAAGGTGTCGATAAGTTGACGCCGCACCAGGACGCCATTGATCGGCCACGGGCAGGATTGCAGGAACAGGGCGGCGGCATCCGATTGGACATAGTCGGGCGGGATGTAGGGATGGGTGCTGGCAGCGGCCTCCCCCACATTTTGCCAGCCGCAATACGCTACATCGGCCAGGGTTTCCGTCATCGCGGCATGCAGCCGGTTGAGCGCGTCGGGATGCCAGTAATCATCCGCGTCCAGAAAGGCGACGAAATTGCCATGTGCATGGGACAGGCCGTGATTGCGCGCCGCATAGGGTCCGCTGTTGGTCTGGTGCAGCACGGTGATACGGTCGGGGTTGCCGGCCGCCAGACGCTCGACAATTCGCATGGACGCGTCGTTCGACCCGTCGTCCACGACGATGAGTTCGACATTCCGGTAGCTTTGCTGCAGTACGCACTCGATCGCCTCTTCCACGTAGGGTGCGGTGTTGTAGCAGGGCATGACAACGGAGATCAGCGTGGGGTCGAAGTTGTCCATACGGTTGTATTTATGGTTTCCGGTCGCGCAACCCGATCAGCTTCCGATGCCAGGATTCGGGCAGCCAGGCGGGCAACATGTACTTCCAGTCGGTGAGTGTGCCATAGCCTTGTTTCATGACCGTACGAAAAATTTGCCGGGCGGCGGGCAGGTCGCGCTGCCAGTAGCAGGCATAGCCGCGCTGCAGCAACTCACCCACGGTCAGCGCGCGCCTGTCAGGGTGGCTGAGTGCGGCGCGGAAAGCGGGGTGGGCGGCCAGATAGTGGCACTGTGCCTGCCAGTGCTGCAGTGCGGCCCGGGCATGGTCGGCCGAGGCCTGGCCGTTGCCATGGAAATGATAGAAGGCCAGTACTTCCGGTATGCGGACGATGGGCGCACGCGTCGCCACTTGCAGCCAAAGCGCGTAGTCCTCGGCATTTCTCAGGGCGGGATCGAAACCGTCTGTGGCCAGCACGGCTTCGCGTCGGACCAGTGCGGCATGGATCGGCCAGCGACAGCCGGCAAACAGGGTTTTCGCCTTGTCCGGGGTTTCATAATCGGGTGGCACGAACGGCTCACCGCGTCCGCCGGGCAGTCCGAGGTTCTGCCAGCCGCAATACGCCAATACCGCATCAGGGTGATGGTGCAGTGCGGCCTGCATCTTTTCCAGGAAGCGCTCGGCCCAGGTGTCGTCCGCGTCCAGAAACGCCACATACTGACCGCGCGCTGCCGCCAGACCGGTGTTACGTGCTGCGCTGACGCCCTGGTTGGGCTGGGTGAGGGGACGGATCCGGGGGTCTGTCTGCGCCTGCAGCCACGCCAGGGTGGCGTCACTGGATCCGTCGTCGACCGCGAGCAGTTCCCAGTCGGGGAACGTCTGGGCCAGCACGCTGCCGACGCTGGTCGGCAAATGGGCCGCGGCGTTGTAGCAGGGCATGATAATGGAGACGACAGGGAGCATCGGTCGCACTCAGATGCCACGAAGCCGTCGCAGCGCATAGCGGCTGAGATCCCGCCAGCGCACGTCGTGGCTGCCGAAACTCAGCTTGCGCGTGAAGCGGCCCGGCGTGTCGGTATTGAATATGGTCAGCCGCCGCAATTGGTAGGGGGTTTGGTCTCGCAACGCCCATCCGGCCTCGGTGGTACAGGCCGCGGCATAGCCGGCCTGTTGTGCCGCCTGGACGCAACGCGCATCCCAGTCGCCATACGGATAGGCAAAACTGCCGACGGGATTGCCGAGTATATCTTCCAGCATGGCCTTGGAGTGGGTCAGTTCCTGCATCAGACTCACGTCGTCGAGTCCGGTCAGCCGCACGTGGTTGACCGTATGAGAGCCGATTTCCATGCCATTTTCCTGCATCTCGCGCAACTCATCCGTGTTCAGCAGACGGCCGGCGGGGCGTCCGTCATCGGGCCAGCGGGGCGGCTGGCCGACCGAGCCAGTCACGATGAACCAAGTGGCACGCATGCCGCGCCGCTGCAGTTCCTCGCATGCGGCGAAGTTGTCGGCGTAGCCGTCATCAAACGTGATCACGGCTGTGCGCCCTTGCCATGTCTTCGTGGGTGCGGCGGCCAGTTCGGCCATCGTCGGCGTTTGGTAACCTTCGGTGGCCAGAAAGTCGAGTTGGTCACGGAACTGCTGCATGGATACGGCCCATGGCCATGCGGGGACAGTCTGGCCGGGTAGCACGGCGTGATACATGAGGATGACCGGCCCGTGCTGGCCGACCTGGCGATGGAGCGCGCGCGAGATGGGGTCGATCCGGGTCATGCGGGCGCTTTGGCGAGTTTGAGTCTGATTTTCCAGCGGGCGGTTTCCGACGCAAGGGCCGAGATGGGCAGATACAGGAAACAGATCGCATAAACCAATCCGCCCGCGGTCGTCATGAACAACACGTACAGCGCATCGACCGATTGGATGGATGGGGGGATGGCATGATTGGCAAGCCACAAAGTGCCAGTCAGGATGGCATTGAGGAGCGTTGCCGGCATGAAAGCTCGAGCCAGGTCAATCCAGCGGGCATTGAGTGACTGTTTGGCGAGCCAGAACATGTGTAGGGTGAGATAGAACAGAGCGAAGACCATGCCGGTCGCCACGCCAGTCAATCCGTAAGGCAGGCCGACCAGGATGGCGGCCGCGGCAACGCCGATCATGACGACCTGCGCGACCAGTTCCTTGCCCAGCCAGCTGCGTGCGGCCAGGACGGCACCGGATAGATTCTCGATCATCATCAGGGGGGCGGCTAGGCTGAGGATCATCAGAGGGCCGGCCGAGTCGGCCCAGCGAGGGCCGAACAACGTCACCACCAGCGGTTTTGCCAGCCACAGAAAACCGATATAGAACGGCAGGGCATAAACGGCGACCAGCGTAAGGCTGCGAAAGAACAGGTAGCGGGATGTGTCGAGGTTGTCCTGTTCCTTGGCCAACGCGCGGAACAGGACTTCGTACACCGACCCCGTGATGAAGCCATGCGGGCGCGCCGCCAGACTTTCGGCCTTGTTGTACAGCCCCACGCTGGCCGGCCCCAGGCTACGGGACAGGATGAAGGTGGGCAACTGCACACGTATGTAACAAACGATGTTGTTGGTGGAAGCCAGGAGTCCGTAGCGCATCAGTTCACCCGCGCGCGCAAAATCGAAGCAGATGCCAGGACGCCAACGCGCATACCATGCAAACTGAAAGGCGCCGGCCATTGAGCTGAACAGGCCGGCGAGGATCAGGCTCCAGGGACCGTGACCGAGGTAGGCCAGGCTCAGGGCAATACTGTTGTAGACCGCGAGGTTGGCCAGTTGTACCGCCGTCTTGGCCTTGAAGCGCATCTCCCGGTGCAGCATGTTGCTGGGTACATTGAAAAACGGGCGTACCAGGAAAGACAATGCGGCCACGCGCAGCAGATCGGCATACAGGGGATTGGCGTACCAGCGCCCAAACCAGGGGGCGATGACGAAGAAGAAGCTGACGATGGCCAGTCCGATGAGGAATTGCAGCGTGAACAGCAGATCGTAGTCACGTTTGCTGGCTTCCTTGGCACGCACAATGGCTTGTCCCATCCCGCCGCCGGCAACGAACCCGGCCAGGCTGGTAAAGATCTGGATGGTCGCCACCATGCCGAATTCGGCCGGCACCAGGAGGCGCGCGAGTATCAGTCCCAGCGCGAAGTTGACGACCTGGCTGCCGGTGTTGCCGATGAAGACCCACTTGGCGCCATGGCGGATGGAATGACCAAGGCTCATTTTTTTTTGAATACTAGGGTGTTAAATGGGGGCATGGGGATTTTGAAAAGCAAGCTCTATGCCTGGGTCCGGTTCGTTCGGTTGCGTATTATTGCCTGATCCCGGCCTCGCCTGGAGCCCAGTCTTGATGCCGCCATCAATGCGAGGGGGATGGTCAGCCATTTGCAGCTGACCAGTTTGAGTTTCCAGCGCGGCAGATTTTTCTTCGAGAAGACATGCAGACGCCCCAATGGGTAGTAAGTCATGCCCAGTCGTTCGGCCAGGCGTTTCAGCCCCTGGCGGGAAAAGAAAGCGATGTGCTGGCCGGTGTCGAATGCGTAATAACCCCAGTGACCAGGCAGGGGTGGGTCGTCGTCAGCGAAAACTTCGGTCGTGAAGATGAATGTGTCGGACTGGTGGTCGGCCAGGGTACGTTGTATGAAATCGAGCGGATTGGTTGTGTGCTCCAGGACTTCGATGGCGCTGACAGCTAGACAGCCGCCTAGCGAGGGATCGTACTCGAAGCCTCTCGCATAGAGGTTGTTTGCATAGGGGTCAGACCAGTAGTAGTCGAATCCCAGGTCGCGCATCAGGCGAGTCAGCAGGCCGTATCCACCCGCCACGTCAACGTACTTTCCCCGTCCGCGATCGCCCAGGACCAGGAAATCGATTGCAGCGAGCTTTAACGCATTAAAGATGTTCCGGGCAGCAATATCCGTGTCTTCCTGCACGATGGCATCCGAATAGGCTTCTTTCATCCAGGTGGGATCGCTGACGAACAGGTGGTCGCACGCTGCACAGTAGTGATAGGGAACCATGTATTTGTGGAGAATCTCCGCAGTGAACATGATCCTGGTTTCTGCGCTGCAAAGATGGCATTTCATCTGGGATGATTGGGCTGCTTGCCTGGATAGGCAGTCATTGTGACCATGACTCATATATCCATGTGTGGAATCGCGTCAGTTTCTGCCCAGAAGTTTCTTGGCAAACGGGCGTAAACGATAGAACTTCAGTGCATGCTCGGTATGTTTTGCTTGAATATCCCGGATAAGCATCACCCCTCCTGATTTTGTAATGATGGCCTGGTTGGTTTGTAGTAATTGATGTGCTGGTTTGTTGGCTTTTAATCGGCGGGGTCGCACGTTGCGATCGCAAGGTTTCGCGAAGCCAGTGCTTTTACTCTTGGCAGGTGGCTGAGTATCCGTGCGCGATTGTCATGCCTATGCATGAATGCGTCGTTGATTTTCCTCAAGAACGCGTCGCTGAGACATTGTATCGGGGTAATGGTGTGTTCGAGCGACAGATCGAAGTGCTGGTAGAGGCCTTCGAATTTGTCCTGGTAGGTTATCGATAACGCAGGTGTTCCGCTGCCCAGTGAGGCAATCACCAAATGCATGCGGCCGGTGATGACGAGGTCGAGAAATCTTGTAAGTCGTTTGATCTTGTCAGGCTGATCGATCAGTGTATAGCGTACGTGCGTGAAGCCTTTTTGTTGCAGCGCTTCTTTGAGAGCCTGCAACATGGGCACGTCACCAGACTGTGATTTGAGATCATGCGGGAGCAACATGAAGGCGAGTCTGTTCTGCTCGCCAGCATGTCTGAACTGTTCGGCAAGGCAGTCAATCAGCCTGTCCAGACCTGCTTGTGCAATAGCAGGTGCCAACGCGTGGGCACTCAGGTTGATGCCCACAGGGGTTCGGCCTTCATGACGCATGGCGGCGATCCAAGCTTCGGGTTCGGGGAGGGGGGCGGTGGCGGGCGGCATGAGGAAAGCGCTATCGGTACACAGCCTCGCAGGAATACCGACAATCCGGGTGAAACGCTCAAGCGACGGTTGATCCCGGATGTTGATAGTCACCTTGGGGTGTAATCTCGACAATGCATGGACCGCAGGGATTCGTGGATGACGGTTGAAGCTGAAGCCCAGCATCGTGGCGGGAATGCCGAGCG
>NZ_MEGP01000006.1:0-65921 GCF_001725555.1 Thiobacillus sp. SCN 63-57
TAATATACGGACGCCAACGTCCGTATAACATTATTATTTAGGGCGCTCATCATGGCTCCTATCCTCCTGATTCTTAATCATTTTCGTTTTTCTGCGTCTCTATAATAACCCCCAATAATGCGGACAGGTTGAGCGTCTCTTTTTGAGGGGTAAGCAGACGGCAAAATGGACTAGGCAAATGTCAGTTTCTGGCCGATAGCACGCGAAAAACATTATTCCTAGTGGAGTAGCATTTATCCCTGCAGACCACATCACGGTAATGTTGTCGCTATAGGCAGGATCGGGCAATTTCGGATCGGTGTGCCGGAGTCTTTGCGGCTCAAGTGTTCGGCTCCGAAGCCGCAAATGAATTACGGGGTCTTGGAACCCGTTTCGACTTCAGGAGAACTTGCATGGCTATTTCATCCGTAACCTCGAGCGAGACAGCGCAGTTAGCCGCAACTTATGCCAAGTCTCAGGCCGAGCGAAGTGAACGGGTCGAGAATGACGGCGACAGCGACGACAAAAAAGCCGAAGCGGCGCAGCCTGCAAAGGAGCCGACATCAACGGTCAATGCCAGTGGCCAGACCATCGGCTCGGTTGTAAATACAAAAGCCTAGCCGCATCCAAATAGCCGGTCTCCGGGATCCCTGACTGGCGGCTCCTGGCCGATTGATGCCGGCTATCGATTCAAACCGGATTTAATCCTTACATCGTGACGGACAAGCCTGTCGGCATCCATTTTCAGCACTAGATTCCGGATACCCGGATTAAGCCCGTCTCCGCGCGTTCAGCCCACCAGTTCCGCTCGGGCGAAACCCCGCGCATGCCGGCCCAGCAGGGTGGTGGCTTCATGGCTGGACATGGCGGCGCTGTAGTAATACCCCTGCACTTCGTGGCATTGCATCTGCTGCAGGCTGGCACGCTGGGCCTCGGTTTCGACAAGATTCATGCCGCGTCCCATGGCGATCATGGCGTTGACGATGGACATGTTCTCTTCGCGTTCGAGGTCCTGCACGAAGGACTGGTCGATCTTCAGTGTGTGGATGGGGAAACGCGAAAGATATTTGAACGAGCTGTAGCCGGTGCCGAAGTCGTCGATGGCCAGCCGGATACCCGAGGCGGACAGCCGGCCGAGCTTGATCGCGTTGGCCTCGAAGTCGCGCATCAGCAGGCTCTCGGTGATTTCCAGTTCCATCTGGTGGCCGTCCAGCGAATACACCTGGATCGCACGCATGACGCTGTCGACGAAATCGGGATTCTCGAGCTGGCGCGCGGAGATGTTCACCGACAGGCGCACCGGCGGCAGCCCGGCCTTGCGCCAGTCGGCCATCTGCGCGCTGGCCTGGCGCAGCACCCAGTCGCCGATCGGCACGATGACGCCGGATTCCTCGGCCACCGGGATGAAGTCGGCGGGCGTCAGCAGGCCGCGCTGCGGATGCCACCAGCGCAGCAGGGCTTCGAACCCGCGCACCTCACCGGTCGTGGTGTCGACCTGCGGCTGATAGAACAGCACGAATTCGTTGCGCGCCAGTGCACGGCGCAGGTCGGCCTCGATCTGCATGCGCTCGGAGTAGGGCGCCTGCATGCCAGATTCCCAGAACTGGAGGCGACTGCGGCCCTGTGATTTGGCCTGGTACATGGCGATTTCCGCCTGGCGGATCAGGCTGTCGATCATGTCGCCATCTTCCGGCGCGACGCAGGCGCCGATGCTGACCGAGATATAGATCTCGTGGCCCTTGACGTACACCGGTTTGGACAGCACCTGGATGATCTTGCGGCAGATGTGCTCGACGTCGCTGCGCGACACCAGGGTCGGCAGCAGCACGGCGAATTCGTCGCCGCCGAGGCGCGCCAGCGTGTCGCCCTCGCGCAGGCACTGGCGCAGGCGCGCACCGACCGCAAGCAGCAGTTCGTCGCCGATGGTATGGCCGAGCGAATCATTGATCACCTTGAAATGGTCGAGGTCGAGGCTCAGCACCGCCAGCGGCTTCTGGTTGCGCTTGGCCTGCGCCAGCATGAGCCCGAGGTGGTCGCGGAACAGCGCGCGGTTGGGCAGGCCGGTGAGCAGGTCGTGGTAGGCCTGGTAGTGCACGGTTTCCTCGGCCTGCTTGCGCTCGGTGACGTCCTTGGCGACGCCGTAGCTGCCGATGAAGCGTTTCTCGAACGGACTCGCCTCCTCGTCGTACATGCCGGTCGCGGTGAGCTCGACCGACTTGCAGCGGCCGTTCATCAGGCGCGGGCGGCGCATTCCGGGATTGCACTTGAGACGGATCTCGGTGTTGCGCGCGCTGCGGTCGCCGGCGCGGCGCTCGTTGAACACGTGTTCGGCGCGCGCGATGTCGTCCTCGTGGATGACAAGGCTGTAATGCTGGCCCAACAGCTCCTCGCTGCGGTAGCCGAGCAGGCTTTCGACGCGGTCGTTGACGAAGGTGAAGCGGCCGTCGCAATCCAGCGTGTAGATGAAGTCGGGCGAACTGTTGACCAGGAAACGATGCCACTTCTCCGACTGCTGCAGGCGCTGCAGGATGTGGTTGTTTTCCTTTTCCAGCCGCCGCCGGGTCAGCGTGTTGTCGATACGCCTCAGCAGTTCCTCGGGCTCATAGGGCTTGCGCACGAAGTCGGCGGCGCCGCCGCGCAGCGCGCGGATCGCCGCGTCGATGGTGCTGTCGCCCGACACCACGATCACGGGCGTATCGGCGCTGCGATCGGCGACGAAGCGCAGCACCTCGTTGCCGTTGAGGTCCGGCATGCCAAGGTCGAGCAGGATGGCGTCGAACTGCTGCTTGCCGATGGCGATCAGCGCGTCGCAACCGCCGTTGGCGGTCACCACGTCGTAATCGCGGGTGGCCAGCAAGCGCGTCAACCCCTCCAGAATCAGCGGCTCGTCGTCCACCACCAGGAGGCGCGGGCGCACCGGAAACGTGCTGACCGTACTGCGGGGCGGGGAGGATTCGATGGGATCGTCTGACACGTGTGTTCTCCTTGGCGCGGGTTACATAGACCCGTAGCGTGTTGTTGTGAGCGGAGCCTGGCCGTTTTGCAAAGTCGGCAGGCGGATCAGGAAATGGGTTCCCTGCGGTGTGCTGGTGCAGCTGAGGTGGCCATTCAGACGCTCCACCAGGCTGCGGCTGATGGTCAGTCCGAGGCCGGCATGGTCGCCGCCCTTTTCGCTGATCACCGGTTCGAACAAATGCGACGCGACGGCGGCAGGCAGGGGCCGGTATCGGCCACTTCGATTTCGATCTGACGCTGGCCGTCGACCGCAACCAGCCGCGTGATGAATTTGAGATGGCCGCCCGCATGCATGGCCTCGACTGCGTTCTTGGCGAGGTTGAACAACACCTGCTTCAGCAGGTCCTTTTGCAGCGGCATCGGCGGCACGTCGGGGTTGAGGTCGATCTGCACGTTGACCTTGTTCGGCGCGAACAGGGTGCCGAGGGCCATGCGCACCAGCTCGGAGACCACGCTATTGACCGACACCAGTTCGAGTGACGCGGCGGGCACCGCGGTTTCCTCGGCCAGCGTGATGCCGCGCACAATGCGCGCCACCCGTTCGATTTCGTCGCTGATGATGCCCAGGTCGCGCTGCACCGCCGAATCCGCGCCCAGCTTGTCAGACAGCAGGTTGACGTAATTGCGCATGATGGTGAGCGGATTGGCCACTTCATGAATGGCCCGTCGCACCCGGTCGCGCGGAATATCGTCGCCCTGTGCAGCGGCAGGCGTAACGGGCTGCAGGACTACGGGCGGCGCTGCCGCCGGCACGGCGGCCGGCCGCAACAGTTCGCTGTACTCGGCCAGGGTAAACCGCCACAGCGGCGACAGCCCCAGGCCGGGCAGCGCATCGCCCACCACCAGCACGCCCATCTGGCCATCGTGCAGTGCCAGCGGCTGGCACAGAAAGCGCGCCACGCCCAGCAGGCGGGCGATCTGTTCGTCGACCAGCGCGGCATCTGTCTCGCCGCGCTCGAACTGCTGGGGCGCGTTGCGTGCCAGCGCCCGAGGCAACGCGGAGTGGCCGTCATCCGGAGGAATCGCCAGTGCCCGCAAACCGGCCTCTGCCGGAATCAGCGTGGTCAATCGCAGGGTACCGTCGACCGCGGGGGCGAAGAGACAGGTATGTTCGATTCCGAACAAGGCGCGCAGGCTATCCTGCAACAGCCCGAAAATCTGGCTGGACGACCCGTCCGACTGGCGGAAGTGTCCATGCAACGCCGATTGGGCCGCCTGGGCGGCATACAGGCGGGCGAGGCGGTCGAATCCGCCGCCGGATGACTGCGCCACGGCATCGACCAGCCCGAAGCGCTGCGCCAGCTGGCGTACCTGCACCTGGCTTTCGGCCAGCAATTGAGCGGCTTCGCCCGCGCCCATCTGCAAGGCGGCGAGCGCGGCCCGCACGTCCACGCTGTCTACCGCGTCGGCTCGCGTCGCCAGTTGATAGGCCAGCTGGACGATGCGCACCAGCGGATGGGCGGCGCGCCCGCGCGCCAGCGGTTCGGCGTGATAGCGCACCGCATCGGCCAGCCAGCCGTCGGCGTCGAGCGCCTCCAGCCAGTCGGCCGCATGGGCCGGCGGCATGATGTCCGTGTCGAGATAGTCCGCCAGATTGTGGGCGAGGCCGGCCGTCCAGGCGGCCTCGACATCCACCGCGCCCGACCGCACGCCCAAGGCCTGCGCCAGATGCGCCACTCCGATCGACTGCCTCCAGCGGCCGGCATAGTTCACCTGCGCCGTACCCGCCGCAACCGGCGCAGCCAATAGCAGTGCGCGCAGCAGATCCGGCTGCGCGCCGAAATCGACGGGTAGCAATTGCAATCGCAGCGCCAATACGGGGTCGCAGCGTACGCAGGCGGCAAATTCCGCCTGCGCAGCCTCGCCCCGCATCAGGAGCTCCAGCGCCTCAGCCACCACGCCGGGGGCGCACTGACATGCTGTTAGCCCCGATTTCTTTAGTAAATTATTCGGAAGTTCTCCCATGTCATTGCTATATATAATAAATTTTGTTACACCGTCAATCTAGGGCTTAAAATAATTGGGCAGGCGCCGCGAACTGTTGTTTTCAAGTTTTGGTCTGCGTGTCCGTATTGGCCATAGCTGATATATTTTCGTACCCTCTTTGAAAGCAGAATGCACATGAAAGCTTTTCTGACCGGATTGATTTTGCTGTGCGTACATACCGGCGCCGCTGCGCTCGACGGCAACACCGCGCTCGAAGTGGACAAGCCGGTCGCCGCCCCGCAATCGCAGCCCGAACCCGCGTCCATGCCCGAGTTGAATGCGCAGTCCGTGCTGGTGTACGACCAGGCCAGCGGGCGGCCCTTGCTGGAAAAGAATGCCACCATGCAGACGCCGATCGCGTCGATCACCAAGCTGATGACGGCCATGCTGGTGATCAATGCCGGCCAGCCTCTGGACGAGCGCATCACCATCACGTCCGACGACCGTGACACCATCAAGGGCACCGGCTCGCGCCTGGCGATCGGCGCCCACTACACCCGCGAACAACTGCTGCATCTTGCCCTGATCGCCTCCGACAACCGCGCGGCGCACGCGCTGGCCCGCTCCTATCCGGGCGGCCTCGACCGCTTCATCGCCACCATGAACCGCACGGCGCGCGTGCTGGGCATGCGCGACACCGTGTATGTCGAACCCACCGGCCTGTCGAGCAGCAACCGTTCGACCGCGCTCGATCTCGCCAAGCTTGCAGATTACGCCTATCAGAACTATCCCGAAATCCGCCAGATCACCGCGACCGGCCAGTACACGCTGGGGACCCAGCGCGTGGTGCTGAAGAAGAAGCACCACCGGCAGGCGAAGGTGTATTACCGCACCGTTGCCTTCAACAATACCAACCGCCTCACACGCATGGACGACTGGCATATCGGCCTGTCGAAAACCGGTTTCATCAATGAAGCCGGACACTGTCTGGTGATGCAGGCCGAGGTGGCGGATCGCGATGTCATCATCGTGCTGCTCGACTCCAGCGGCAACAACAGCCGCGCCAGGGACGCCGCGCGCATCAAGGCCTGGCTGGAAGAAACCAATCTTCCGCGCAACACCGTAACCCACTACACCGCCGCGTCCCGCACCTGACGCTTCCTGGCGCCGGGCCCAACGGGCTTTCACGGGTTCATCGCCCCGTGAAAGCCCGTTTCATTTGACGGGCGCACTGCGGGGCCGGATCCCGCCGGAACCGGGGCGACACGCGTTATGATGGCCGCCCCGTCCGCCCGACATCTCGTTTCATGTCCGCCGATCTCGCCCAGCAACTGCTGCTGAAAACGCTGCTGCCCCTGTCCCTGCTGATCGCCGCGGGCGGCATCTGGCCGCGCTGGCAAAGCGGCATTTCCATCGTCGGCCTGCGCGGCGAGATCAACCGGCTGGTGTTGAACTTCTTCGCGCCCGTGCTGTTCTTTTCGGCCGGCGCCGCGGCCACGGTCGACCTGAACCTGTTGCAGGTACCCTTGATTCTCGGCGTCGCCACGCTGGCCGGCCTGGGGCTCGCCGCCCTGGCGCTGTTCGCCACCCCGCTCGGGCACGGCCTGTCGCGGCCGCAGCGCGGCGCGGTCATGCTGGCCGCCGGCTTCGGCAACGTGCTGTTTTTCGGCTATCCCTTCCTCACCACGGTCTTCGGCGAACGCGGCGCGCGTTATCCCTTCTTCGCCGACATGCTCGCGACCACGCCGCTGGTGTGGTCGCTCGGCGTGTGGATCGCCTTCCGTTGCGGCAAGCACACCGAACACGCCTCGTTTCTGCGGATGTGGCTGAGACTGCCGCCGGTATGGGGATTCGCTGCCGGCATCGCGGTCAACCTGTCCGGCGCGCACCTCGACCCGCTGGTGGAAGCCGCGCGCTGGGCCGGTAGCCCGACCATTCCACTGATGCTGTTCGTGCTCGGCCTGACCATCCCCTGGCATGATCTGCGCCCGCAAAAAGCCGTCGCCGTGGCCTTGCTCATCAAGCTGGCACTGATGCCCTTGCTCGCGCTCGGCGTCGCGCTGGCATGGCCGGGGCCCCTCACCGAACCCGGCGAAGCCGGCGTCCTCGAGGCCGCCATGCCGACCATGGTGATGGTCATCGCACTGGCCGACCGCTTCGGGCTCGACACCCGTCTGGCCGGCCTCATCATGGGCTGGTCAACGCTGACGGGATTGGTTACGCTGCCATTCTGGTTATGGCTGCTGAAGGGACTTGCATCATGAAAATCGGATTTATCGGCAGCGGCATCATGGGTCGCCCCATGGCGGAGAATCTCCTGCGCGCAGGGCACCAGCTCTATGTCTACGGCCGCCGTTTCGATCGTATCGAACCCATGCTGGTCGCCGGCGCGCTCGGCAAGGGCACGCCTGCCGAAGTGGCCGCCGAGGCCGACATCAGCTTCACCGTCGTCTCCGACACCACCGACGTCGAGCAGATCATCCTCGGCGACCGCGGCCTGGTACACGGCGCCAAGCCCGGCCACACCATCGTCGACATGAGCACCGTGTCGCCCGCCGCCACCCGCCGCATCGCCGCCGCCCTGGCGGAGCGCGGCGTTCACATGCTCGACGCCCCGGTATCGGGTGGCGAGACCGGGGCCAAGGAAGGCACGCTGTCCATCATGGTCGGCGGCGAAGTACCGATCTTCGAGAAGGTGCGCCCGCTGTTCGAGGTGCTCGGCAAGAACGTCGTCCACGTCGGCGGCCACGGTGCCGGCCAGGTCGTCAAATGCTGCAACCAGATCGTCGTCGGCCTCACCTTCGAGGGTGTCGCCGAAGCCATCCTGCTCGCGCGCCGCAACGGCGTCGACCCGGTCAAGATGCGCGAGGCGCTGCTGGGCGGCTTCGCCGGCAGCCGCATCCTCGAAGTCCACGGCCAGCGCATGCTCGACTCCAACTACAAGCCGGGCTTCAAGGTCAAACTGCATCACAAGGACATGGCCATCGTCATGGACAACGCGCAGGAAACCGCCACCCCGCTGCCCGGCGCCGCGCTGATCGCGCAGCAGATGAATGCGCTGATGGGCGCCGGCGACAGCGAACTCGATTCCTCGGCCCTCATGCGCGCGCTGGAGCGGCTGACCGGCGAAAACCACGGCAACGGCAAGTGAGCGCGAAAGAACGCGTCGTTTTCCTCGACCGCGCCGCCTTCACCGCGGACGACCTGCCGATCCCGAGCTTCGAGCACAACTGGAGCGAATACCCGGACACCGAAGCGGCCGACATCGTGCCGCGACTCTTCTGGGCGACGACGGCGATTACCCATGCGTGTCCGATCGATGCGGAGACGATCGGACAGTTGCACAAGCTAACCCGTATTGTCGTCACCGGACCTGCCAGGATCGACGTCGAAGCATGCGCAGCGCGCGGAATCGTGCTGCAGCCACTGCCGGCCAACGATGGCTCGGGCCAGGCGCTGATCAGTCTGCTCGAAACAATGGTTGAGGCTGCGTCCAACAGCGCCAAACCCTGAATTCACAGGCGATCTGCACAAACTCACGGGATGATGCTCGGCAATTCCACGCTATTCCGGCAACAAGCGCTAATCGGGGGCAAATGGCTGAACGCCGCCGATGGTTCGCACTTCGTGGTGCATAACCCGGCCAACTCGAAAGCCGTCGGCCACGCACCACGCTGCACCGTTGCCGACACCGAACACGCCATTGAAGCTGCACACACGGCTTTCCCCGCCTGGCGCGATCAAACTGCCAAAACCCGCGCGCAACTGCTGCGCCGCTGGTTCGAGCTGATCCTGCAACACCGCGATGATCTCGCCAACATCATGGTGTCCGAGCAGGGCAAACCCTTGAGCGAAGCACGCGGCGAGATCGATTACGCCGCAAGCTTCATCGAGTGGTTCGCCGAGGAAGCGCGGCGGGTGTACGGCGACGTGGTGCCGTCGCCGTGGGCGGACCGGCGCATGTTCACGCTGAAGCAACCGCTAGGCGTGGCGGCGCTGATCACGCCGTGGAATTTTCCCGCCGCGATGCTCACGCGCAAGGCGGGCGCGGCGCTGGCCGCCGGCTGCACGGTGGTGGCGAAGCCGGCGTCGCAGACGCCGTTCACCGCGCTGGCGCTGGCCGATCTGGCGCAGCGCGCGGGGCTGCCGGCGGGGGTGCTGAACGTGGTGACCGGCGACGCGGCGACGATCGGCGCTGTGCTGACGTCGCATCCGCTGGTCAGAAAAGTCTCGTTCACCGGCTCGACGGCGGTGGGCAAGCAACTCCTTGCGCAGAGCGCCGGCACCTTGAAGCATGTTTCGCTCGAACTCGGCGGCAACGCACCCTTCATCGTGTTCGACGATGCCGACCTCGATGCCGCGGTGGCAGGCGCGCTCGCCAGCAAGTACCGCAACAGCGGGCAGACCTGCGTATGCGCCAACCGGGTGTTCGTGCAGGACGCGATCCACGATGCCTTCGTTGAAAAATTCACCGCTGCAGTGGCCCAGTTGAAGGTGGGCGAAGGCTTCACGCCCGGTGTGGAGACCGGCCCGCTGATCAGCGCCGCCGCGCTGGGAAAAGTCGAAACCCACATCGCCGACGCGCTCGCCCGCGGCGCGACACTGCTGACCGGCGGCTGTCGCCATGCGCTCGGTGGATTGTTCTTCCAGCCGACGGTGCTGAGCCAATGCATGCCCGACATGCAGATCTGCCGCGACGAGACCTTCGGCCCGGTAGCGCCACTGATCCGCTTTGCCGACGAGGCCGAGGTGATCCGCATGGCCAACGACACCGAGTACGGCCTCGCTGCCTATGCCTACACGCGCGACCTCGGCCGCGCCTGGCGACTCGCGGAGCGGCTCGACTACGGCATGGTCGGGATCAACGCCGGGCTGATTTCCACTGCCGAGGTGGCATTCGGCGGCGTCAAGCAGTCGGGACTGGGGCGCGAGGGCGGGCGCAGCGGAATCGACGAGTACCTGGAAAGTAAGTACGTAAACCTGGGCGGGCTGGGATAAGTCGTTGCACCTGCTAGGCTGACGGCATGATCCCGGCCTCCGTTTCTTCCTCGCGCAATCTCATCGTCATCGGCGCCGCCAGCGGCGCCGGCGCGCCCGACCCGGCCACCGCCGAAGGGCCGGATGCGTTGCGCCATTACCGCGTCTTTCACGACACGCCGCTGCAGCATGTGGAATGGAATGCGATCCTGCGCGTGCCGCGCGAAGCGCTGGACACGCCGCTGCACGCGGTGAGGGCGCTCGGCGAACGGCTGGCTGCCGAAGTGGAAAGGGTTCTGCAGGCGGGAAACTTTCCGCTGGTGGTCGGGGGCGATCATTCCTGCGCGATCGGGACCTGGAGCGGCGTGCATCGCGCGCTGGCCGACCGGGGTCCCATCGGCCTGATCTGGATCGACGCCCACATGGACAGTCATACTTTCGCCACCACGCCGAGCGGCCAGATTCATGGCATGCCGCTGGCCGCCCTGCTCGGCCACGGCGACGCAACGCTCACCGGGATCGAGGGCATGGAAGCCAAGCTGCTGCCCGAGCATGTGTGCCTGATCGGCGTGCGCAGTTACGAAGCCGGCGAGGCGGCGCTGCTGCATGGCCTCGGCGTGCGCGTGTTCGAAATGGACGAGGTGCGCCGGCGCGGACTCGCCGCCGTATTCGATGAGGCGCTCGCCATCGTGCGGCACAGCACCGCCGGCTTCGGCGTGAGTGTGGATCTGGATGCGCTCGATCCCGAGGAGGAACCGGGCGTCGGCACGCCGGTGCCCGGCGGCCTGCGCCATGCCGAGCTTGCCGATGCGCTGTGCCGATTGCGCGGCGACCGCGCCTTCGTGGCGATGGAAATCGTCGAATACAATCCGCGCCGCGACCGCGGGCATGCCACGGCCGACGCCGCCGGCGCGCTGGCCGGTGCCATCACGCCGCTTTGAGACCGACCCGGTTGCCTGATTACTCGATCGGCAGGCCGGCTCGCATCCAGTTGACGAAGCCGTCGCGGTAGTTCTTCACGTTCGTGTAGCCGAGCTTGATCAGCGTGTCGGCCGCAAGCGGGCTGCGCTGGCTGACGCCGCAATAGACGACGATGGGGGTGGCCTTGTCCGGCACCGCGGCTTCGATCCTGAATTCCAGCAGCCCGCGCGTGATGTTGAAAAAATGCGCCGCCGCGATGTGGCCCGAGTAGTCGACTTCGGCCGGCGTGCGCACGTCGAGCACCACCGTTTGCGGCTGCGTCTTCAGCTGCGTCAGCAGGCCGGCCGTGTCGAGCTGCGGCACGCGCGCATTGGCCGCGTCGACCAGAGCTTGCGCGGTCTGCGTCAGCGCGGACGCTTCGGGCGGCGGCACGCCGATGACGGAAAGGTCCTGCGCCTGCGCAGCGGCTGCCAGCAGCAACACGGCCGGGAACAGCGCACACGATAATCGGGGAGGGTTCATCTCGGTCTCCTTTCGATGATGGGAAGCCGCGACACGGGGATCAATCCGCCGATTGGCCAACAAAGGGATTTTCTCGGCGCTCGCGGCCGAACGTGGACATCGCGCCGTGTCCCGGCACGAAACGCACGTCGTCGCCGAGCGGGAACAGCTTGTCGCGGATGGCGGCGATCAGCGCCGCGTGGTCGCCGCGCGGGAAATCGGTACGGCCGATCGAGCCCTTGAACAACACGTCGCCGACGAAAGCGAGCCGCGCATCCGGCTGGAAGAACACGATATGGCCGGGCGTATGGCCGGGACAATGCAGCACGTCGAAACGGAGGGTCCCCACGTCCACCCGATCGCCGTCGTTCAACCATTGGTCGGGCGTGAACGCCGCCGCAGGCGGAAACCCGAACAGCTCGGCCTGCCGCGGCAACAGGTCGAGCCAGAACTGCTCCTCGCGCTGCGGGCCGACGATGGGGATGCCGAGGGCTTCGCGCAGTTCGACCGCTGCGCCGACATGGTCGAGGTGGCCGTGGGTGAGCAGGATTTTTTCCAGTGCGAGGCCGCGCGATTGCACTTCGCCCAGCAGGCGCGCGGCTTCGCCGCCCGGATCGATCAAGGCCGCCCGGCCATCGGCGTCCCATACCAGCGAGCAGTTTTGTTGATACGGGGTGACGGGGAGGATGGTAAATTCCATCCTGCCATTATCTGCCGATTCCGCCACAGCGGATTCACGCCGCCATGTCCGCACCCGACGCCCTGCTGCTCATTTCCACCCAATGCCCGTACTGCCCGGCGATGCTGTCAGCGCTTGCCGACCTGGTGAAGCGGGGCGCGATCGGACGCCTCGAAGCCGTGAACCTGAACGTTCACCCCGAGGTGGGACAGACACTCGGCGTCTGGACCGTGCCCTGGCTGCGGCTCGGCCGCATCGAACTCGCCGGCATGCGCAGCCCGGCCGAACTCGCCGAATGGGCGGCCAAGGCCGACAGCGAGACCGGCTTGGCCGACTGGTTCCACATGCTGTTGAAGGAGGGCCAGCTGCCGCGTGCGCAGGCGCTGATCGAGGCCGATCCCACGCTGCTTGCGGCGGTACTGCCCATCGTCGGCAACGTCGAGGCCAGCCTCAATGTGCGGCTGGGCGCCGGCGTGCTGCTGGAAACCTTTGCCGGCAGCGACACGCTGCGCGCGCTGCTGCCACGCCTGGGTGAACTGTCGCAACACGCTGACGCGCGGGTGCGTGCCGATGCCTGCCATTACCTGGGACTGACCGGGGAGGCCGCCGCGCGCAGCTGGCTGGACGCGCGGCTGGCGGACGAAGACGCGGACGTACGCGAGATCGCCGCGGAAAGCCTGGAGAGCCTGCCGCCGGCAGCCTAGTTGCAGGCTGGCCCGGGCACCCCTTCGGTGCTATAGTTTTACGCATACACCGCCCGGGCTTCGGCCCGGGCGGTTTTCATTTTTAGACTTGTTCCAGGAGACCGCCATGGAAATCACGACCCGTCCCGCCATCACCGTATCCGAGCGCGATCTGGAGCGCCTCGAAACCATGCTCGCCGGCCTGCCAGACGACCAGCCCGGGGTGGAGGCGCTGCGCGAGGAACTCGATCGCGCGCAGATCGCCCCGTCCGAAGCGATGCCGCCCAACGTCGTGACGATGAATTCGCGCATCCGTTTCGTGCTCGAACCGGCGGACCGGGAAGTCGAGATGACCCTGATGTACCCGCGCGACTTCACCGGTCGCCCGGACCAGCTGTCGGTGGCCGCACCGGCAGGCATCGCCGTACTGGGCCTGGCGGTCGGCCAGCACATCGAATGGTGCGTCCCGGGCGGACAGACCGTGCGTGCGCGCATCATCGACATCCCCTATCAGCCCGAACGCGCGGGCGACTATATGCTCTGAGCCGGGGGCCCGATGTCCGTTCCTGCCGCCTATCTCGGCGTCATCCTCATCTGGTCGACCACGCCGCTCGCCATCCAGTGGAGTGCACAGGGCGCCGGCTTCAGCTTCGCGGTGATGGCGCGCATGCTGATCGGCCTGGCGGTCTGCCTCGTGCTGCTCGCCGCCACCCGCACCGCCTTTCCCTTCACCCCGGCCGCGCGCCGGCTGTATGCGGTCAGCGGGCTGTCGCTGTTCGCGTCGATGCTGCTCACCTACTGGGGCGCGCTGCACATTCCGTCGGGGCTGATCTCGGTCATCTTCGGGCTGTCGCCGCTGGTCACCGGCGTGTTCGCCGCGCTGTGGCTCGCCGAACGCACGCTCACGCCGCTTCGCATCGCCGGTCTGGCGCTGGCGCTGGCCGGGCTGTGGCTGATTTTCGGCCAGCCGTGGCCGGGTGACCGCCACGCCGCGCTCGGTACGCTGGCGACGGTGAGCGGCATGGCGCTGCAGGCGCTGGGGCTGGTGTGGATCAAACGCCTGAACGTGCGGGTCTCGTCGCTCGCCATCACGACCGGCTCGCTCGGCGTGGCCGTGCCCTGCTTCGTGCTGGCCTGGGTCATTGCCGACGCCGCGCAGCTACCCGCCGACGCCACGCTGCGCGCCGGCGCGGCCATCGTGTATCTTGGCATCCTCGGTTCGGTGGTGGGCTTCACGCTGTATTACTACATGATCAAGCATCTCGACGCCGGCCGCATCGCGCTGATCATGCTGGTCACGCCCGTGTCGGCGCTGCTGCTCGGCCAGACGCTGAACCATGAGCGCATCCCGGCCATCGGCTGGGCCGGCATCGCGCTGATCGGCGCGGGCCTGTTGCTGTATGAGTGGCAGGCGCTGCGGCAGCTGCGGCGGCCGCTTATTTCCTGAACAGGTCGTCGAGCGAAGCCGGGGAGGCCGGCTTGTCGGGTTCGCCGTCGGCCGGCGGGTTCGTACCGGATGCGTTCGAGAACAGCGCATCGAGCGCGCTACGACCGGGCTGCGCCATCACCGCGCCGCCACCCCGATAGGCTTCCGGCCGCGGCACGAACCAGCCGCAATCGTTGACACGCGTCTTGTCGGCAACCCGGTCGGCCGCCAGTTCGCGGCATTGGCTGGCGCGGTGCGCATCGTAGTGGCGACACAGCTTGCAGACGTGCAGGTCGACGCGGCAGCTCGGGCAGGTAACCCGGCGCGACAGCGGCAAGGGCATGCCGGCCAGGCTGGCGCCGCATTTCCAGCAGACCAGGCTCATGGCTCGGGGAACAACTGGCCCGGGTAATCGGGATAACGCAGGGCGTGATACTTGAGGTCCGCCAGGGCGACCGTCTGCAGAGTGTGCTCATGGGTCGCATCCAGCACCACCGGCGGCGCCATGCCGTCCTCGGCGGCTTCGAGCCAGCGCGCGGCACACACGCACCAGCGATCGCCGGCCTTCAGGCCGGGAAAACCGTATTCCGGAACCGGCGTGACGAGGTCGTTGCCGCGGCTTTGCGAATACTGCAGGAAGGCATCGGTCATCTGCGCGCAGACGGTATGGCTGCCGATATCCTGCGGACCGGTATGGCAGACCCCATCGCGAACGAACCCGGTCATCGGCGAGACGCTGCACACCTGCAGCAGGCCGCCCAACACATTGCGCGCGTCACTCACCCTTCGTCTCCTGGATTGAACGACTAAAAAATATCACAGTTGCCGCATGCGTGCGTCAGGGCAGGCCGCTGGGCTCGGCGAAGGTCGGCGCGGGCGCCAGCGTCAGTTTGCCCGCAGCGGCGGCAGCGGCATGGCTCTGCTCGACATGCGCCAGCACGCTCGGTGCGGGATAGCCGTCGACCGGCAGCTGGTGCAAGGCCTGGTACACACGGATCGCGGTTTGCGTGTGTGGACCGAGCAGGCCATCCGGCGTGCCGGCGTCGAAGCCCATTTCGTTGAGCGCCTGCTGCATCGCTTTCAACTGTTCGACGCTGAGTGCCCCGGCTTCGCCTTCACGCGCGGCCAGCGCATGCCCTCCCGCCAACTGGTGCGACAGCAGCGCCACCGCCAGTGCGTAGTTCTGTGAGCGGTTCCACTTCATCACCACGTCGAAATTATCGAACACCATAAAAGCCGGCCCCTGCCAGCCCTGCGGCAGGACGATGGCGGCGCGTCCGGCCACCTCGGGCAAGGCGTCCGCATCCGCCGCCTGGACGCCCAGTGCTTTCCAGTCCGCCACCGGCAGACGGTGCGCCACCCTGGCCTGACGCCAGTCGAACCCCTCCGGCAGCCGCACCTCTATCGCCACCGGCTCGTTCGCATGCCAGCCAGCCTGCTGCAGATAGTTGGCAGCGGAGTACAGGGCGTCGGGCAGCGACTGCCACACGTCGATGCGGCCGTCGCCGTCGCCATCCACCGCATAGGCGCGGAAAGTCGACGGCATGAACTGCATATTGCCCATTGCACCGGCCCAGGAACCGTTCATGTCGGTCGCGCTGACGTGTCCGGCATCGATGATACGCAGCGCGTCGAGCAACTGGCTGCGGAAGAACCCGCTGCGCCGCCCGTCCCAGGCCAGCGTGGCCAGGCTCGTCGGCACGTTGAGGCTGCCCAGCACGGCGCCGTATCGGGTTTCCAGCCCCCAGAACGCCACCAGTACGGTCTTCGGAATGCCGTATTTCTGCTCGACCGCATCCAGCAGCGCCGCGTGCTGCTCCAGCTGGTCCTGACCGCGCGCCACCTGGGCCGGCGTGACGCGCCGCTCCAGATAATTGGAAAAGGTCTGCAGGAATTCAGGCTGGCGGCGATCGAGTTCGATCACGCGTTCGTTCGGCTCGACGCCGGACAGTGCGGCGTCGAGCGTGGCCGGGGAAATACCCTGCGCCCTGGCATCCTGGCGGAAGGCGCCGAGCCAGCTGTCGAAGTCGTCCTGCGCCTGAACCGGGCCTGCCGCCAGCACAGCCAGGAACAGGAATGTCCTACGCATGTTTCTGCAGCCAGTATTCGAGCAGCGCCAGATGCCACAGCTTGCTGCCCTGGATGCGGGTGTGGTGCTTCTCCGGCGCATCCAGCAGCCTGTTCACGTAACTGCGCTGGTACAGGCCGCGCTCGCGGCAGGCCTGGGAATTCAATATGTCCTGCATGAAGTACAAAAAATCTCCTCGCACGAATTTGAGCGCCGGCATGGGGAAGTAACCCTTCTTGCGGTCGATCACCGCATCCGGGATCAGGCCGCGCGCGATGTTCTTCAGCACGTGCTTGCCCTCGGATGCCAGCTTCAGTTGGGCGGGCATCGCCGCGGCAAGTTCCACCAGCTGGTGGTCGAGAAAGGGCACGCGCGCTTCCAGCCCCCAGGCCATGGTCATGTTGTCGACCCGTTTCACCGGATCGTCGGTGATGAGCATGGTCGTGTCCATGCGCAATACCTGATCGATGAAGTCGTCGGCGAAAGGTTCCGCCAGATGCGCCGCAATGGTTTCCGCCGTGTAATCCGGACCGTGATAGGCCGGCATCGCCATGTCTAGGAACTCGTCGTGGTCGCGGTCGAAATAGTGGCGGCGGAAGCGCTCCAGTGGGGTCCCGTCCGTTTCCGCCGCCATGCGCGGATACCAGAAATAGCCGCCGAACACCTCGTCCGCACCTTGCCCGCTCTGCACCACCTTGACCGTCTTGCTGACCTGTTCGGACAGGAGATAAAAGGCCACCGCGTCCTGCGCGAACATCGGCTCGGACATCTGGTCGACGGCCTCGGGCAGGCGACGCAGCACCTCCGAATTGGGGATCAGGTACTTGTGGTGGCGGGTGCCGTACATGGCCGCCACCGGGTCGGAATATTCGAACTCGTTGCCGCGCTCTTCCGGCTGGTCCTCGAAACCGACCGAGAAGGTCATCAGGTCGGGCACGCCCTGTTCGGCGAGCAGGGCCACCAGCAGGCTCGAATCGAGCCCACCGGACAGCAAGACCCCGACCTTGACGTCGGCAATCTCGATGCGCTTTTTCACCGCCTGGCGCAGGCTGTCGTGGATGGCCTCGGTCCACTCGGCTTCGCCCCATTCCGATTGGGCAGCCGGCTGGGCCGGCCGCTGCGCTTTCAGCGACCAGTATTTCCGGTGGCAGAGTTCGCCGCGCGCGTTCACCGTCAGCGTGGTGCCGGGAGCGAGCTTGCGGATGCCGTTGAGGATCGTGCGCGGCGCCGGCACCACCGCATGCAGGGTGAATAGGTGGTGCAGCGCCACGGCGTCGATGCTGGTGTCGACGCCGCCTGCGGCGATCAAGGCCTGGGGCGTCGAAGCGAAGCGGAAGCGCCCGAGGTTTTCGCTGTAGTACAGCGGCTTGATGCCGAGGCGGTCGCGCGCCAGAAACAGTTCCTCGCGGTTCCAGATGGCGAACGCGAACATGCCGTGCAGGCGCTCGACGCAGGCCTCGCCCCACTCCAGGTAGGCGCGCAGGATGACCTCGGTATCGCCGTCGGAATGGAAGACATGGCCGAGATCGATCAGCTCGGCACGCAGTTCCGGGTAGTTGTAGATGGTGCCGTTGAACACCAGCGCGGTGCCGCTGGCGGCGTCGACCATCGGCTGGCGCGAGCGCGGCGACAGGTCGATGATCGCCAGCCGCCGGTGGCCCAGGCGCACCGGTCCGTCGGTGTGCTGGCCTTCGGCGTCCGGCCCGCGCCGGGCCAGCCTGGCCAGCATTCGCGCCATCGCTGCCGCATCGGGCGCCGTGTTGTCGAATCGGAATTCACCTGCTATGCCGCACATGCCTTTGTCCTCATCAAGCCGCCAGTGGCGGCTCGTCCATCAGCGCGATCTGCTCGCGTAATTCGAGGATGCGCGCCTGCCAATACTGTTGCGTATTGAACCACGGAAACGCAGCAGGGAAAGCCGGGTCGTCCCAGCGCCGGGCCAGCCAGGCTGCATAGTGGATCAGCCGCAAGGTTCTGAGCGCTTCGACCAGATGGAGTTCGCGCGGATCGAACTCCATGAAGTCCTCGTAGCCCGTCAGGATCGCGTTCATCTGCGCCTGTTGCTCCTCGCGTTCGCCGGACAACAACATCCATAGGTCCTGCACTGCCGGGCCCATGCGACTGTCGTCGAAGTCGACGAAGTGCGGCCCGGCTTCGGTCCACAGCACGTTGCCGGCGTGGCAGTCGCCGTGCAGGCGGAGGGTGCGCACCGCCCCGGCACGTACGTAGCAGTGCGCCACACTGGCAAGCGCATGCTCGACCACACTGTCCCATGCGGCGATCAGGTCGGCCGGCAGCCAGCGGCCCTGCTGCAGAAAATCGCGTGACGCGTAACCGAAGGTCTCCAGATCGAGTACCGGTCGGTGCGCGAAATCCGCCGTTGCGCCGACCGCATGGATGCGCCCGAGGAAGCGGCCCATCCATTCAAGCGCATCGGCGCGATCGAACTCGGGCATGCGGCCACCCTGTTTAGGATAGACCGCAAACCGAAAACCGGCATGCAGGTGGAGCGTGGCGCCGTTCAACCGTAGTGGCGCCACCACCGGGATTTCACGCTCGGCCAGATCTTGCGTGTAGACATGTTCCTCCAGGATCGCGTCGTCGCGCCAGCGTCCAGGACGATAGAACTTGACGACGACCGGCTGCGCGTCTTCGACGCCCATCTGGTAGACGCGGTTTTCGTAACTGTTCAAGGCCAGCAGGCGGCCATCGGTCCTGAGGCCGGTGCTGTCGAGCGCGTCGAGCGCACAGTCCGGTGTCAGGGCGGAATACGGGTGGGATGAATCCATCATGGTCAGAAACAAAGCAGCCATATCCAAAGGACCGCTGCCCAGAAAACGTCAGGAGGCAGATAATGCCTCAAACGCCGCCTGACATCGTATCCGCATGAAGACGAACGACCCATTCAGCATGGACATCTCCCGCCATATCTGGGAAACCCGCTACCGCGCCGCGGGCGAACCCGATATCCGCGCCAGCTGGCGGCGCGTGGCGCAGGCGATCGCGCAGGCCGAAACGGACCGGCGTGAACAATGGACCGAACGTTTCGCCACGCTGCTGGACGATTTCCGCTTCCTGCCTGGGGGTCGCATTCTTGCCGGTGCAGGCACCGGCCGCCGGGTGACGCTGTTCAACTGCTTCGTCATGGGCGAGATCGCCGACGACCTCGAGCACATTTTCGAGGCGCTGAAGGAAGGCGCGCTCACGATGCAGCACGGCGGCGGCGTGGGCTATGATTTTTCCACCCTGCGTCCGGCCGGCATGGTGGCGCAGGCCACCGGCAGCATCGCGTCCGGCCCGGTGTCGTTCATGCACATCTGGGACGCGATGTGTGCGACCTTGCTGTCGACCGGCGCACGGCGCGGCGCCATGATGGCGACGCTGCGCTGCGACCATCCCGACATCGAGAAATTCGTCGACGCCAAGCGCGATCCCGCCGTGCTGCGGCATTTCAATCTGTCGGTACTGGTAAGCGACGCCTTCATGGCGGCGGTAGCCGGGGACCGCGACTGGCCGCTGGTGTTTCCCGGCTTCGCCAGCACGCGCACGGTGAAGGCGCGTGCACTGTGGCAGCGCATTCTGCGCGCCGCCTACGACACCGCCGAGCCTGGCGTGTTGTTCGCCGACACCATCAACCGCGACAACACGCTGGCGAGCCGTGAGACGCTGACCGCCACCAATCCGTGCGGCGAGATCCCGCTGCCGCCCTATGGCGCCTGCGACCTCGGCTCGCTCAATCTGACCGCCTTCGTGACATCACCTTTTACCGCCGACGCACGTCTCGATCTCGCCGCACTGGCCGACGCGGCAGCGCACGCGGTACGCTTTCTCGACAATGTCATCGACGTCTCGCGCTACCCGCTGCCGGCACAGGCCCAGGAAGCGCGCCTGAAACGCCGCATCGGCCTCGGCATCACCGGACTGGCTGACGCGCTGGTGCTGCTGGGCCTGCGCTACGACAGCGAAGCTGCGCAACGCCTGGCCGCGCAGGCGATGCAGGCGGTGCGCGACCATGCTTACCAGGCGTCGGTCGAGCTCGCGCACGAGAAAGGCGCGTTTCCTGCCTTCGAGCGCGACGCTTTCCTGGCGAGCGGTTTCGCCACCCGCCTGCCGGCCGGCATCCGCGACGCCATCGCCGTACACGGCATCCGCAACAGCCATGTGTTGGCCATCGCGCCGGCCGGCACCATCAGCCTGCTCGCCAACAATCTTTCCAGCGGCATCGAACCGATTTTCTCCGCCGAAGCGGAGCGCCGCGTACTCGAAGCGGACGGCGAGTATCACACCCACCGCGTGGTCGATCACGCCGCCCATCTGTGGCAACAGCAAGGCCATACAGGCCTGCCACCTACGCTGATCGAGGCGCAGCAGATCGACCCGCTCGCCCATCTGCACATGCAGGCGGCGCTCCAGCCCTTTGTCGACAACGCCATTTCGAAAACCATCAACGTCGCCGCCGACATCCCGTTCGAGCGTTTCGAGGATCTCTACCGGCAGGCACATGCGCTGGGCCTCAAGGGCTGCACCGTATTTCGTCCCAACCCGGTCACCGGCGCCATCCTGAGCGAGCCGGCCGGCGAGCGGGTCCAATGCTGCGGCATCGAACGCGAGGCGGATTGACCCCATCGTGAGCAAACCGCCCCTCATCGGTCTGGCGCTTGGCGGCGGCTCGGCGCGCGGCTGGGCACATATCGGCGTCATCCGCGCACTGGCGGAAGCCGGCATCGAACCCGATCTGGTCTGCGGCACCTCGATCGGCGCGCTGGTGGGCGCCGCCTATGTCGGCGGCGAACTCGACCGCCTGGAGGCCTGGGTGCGCAGCCTGCGCCTGCAGACCGTGGTGGGTTTCCTGGATTTTTCACTCGGCAGCGGATTGATCAAGGGCGACCGGTTGATCGAGTTCTTCCGCAACCATTTCGTTGATCGCGACATTCGCGAACTGGCCCGCCCGTTCGGCGCCGTCGCCACCGACCTGCAACGCGGCCGCGAAATATGGCTGCGCGAGGGCCCGGTGACTGACGCGGTGCGCGCCTCGATCGCGCTGCCCGGGCTGTTCACGCCTGCGCTGTACGACGGCAACTGGCTGGTCGATGGCGGCCTGGTCAACCCAGTTCCCGTGTCGCTATGTCGGGCGATGGGCGCCGACCTCGTGATCGCAGTCGATCTGAACGCCGATCTGCTCGGCCGCCACCTCAAACCCAAGCCGGCCAAGAGCAGACTGCGTCAGCGCACCGCGGCAGAACCTGAAACGCTGACCGACAGCGTGATGGCACGCATCCAGAATGGCATGTCGCAACTCGGCCTCAACCACGACAGCGGGCCCAAACCGCCAGCCATGCTCGACGTGCTGGCAAGCAGCATCAACATCATGCAGGTGCTGATCACACGCAGCCGGCTGGCCGGCGAACCGGCCGACGTGATGGTGACGCCACTGCTCGCGGACCTGGGCTTGATGGAGTTTCACCGGGGCGATGTCGCGATCGATGCCGGGCGGCGTGCCGTCGAAGGGGCCATGCCGGAGTTGCAGCGGCGTCTGAAAGGCTGAGTGGGTGGGGCGTTATCGACCGGATGCACACAACGCCAGCTTGCGCACGCGGTCCAGGCGCTTGATCGCGGCTTCGCGCCGCGCCGCCTCGGCGCGATCGGCTGCGGCCTCGACGTAGACCAGTTGCACCGGACGCCGGCTGCGGGTGTAGCGGGCACCCAAGCCGCCTTCGCCGTTGTGCTCGGCGACGCGGCGGGCGATGTCGGTGGTGATGCCGGTGTAGAGCGTGCCGTCGGCGCAGCGCAGCATGTAGACACACCACGCGGCGTCCGCAGCAGTCGGCATGTCAGGTCATACGTCGCCGGACAGCTGCTGCGCCCACAACAGCGCATCCATGTGCACGCCGTTGATGTCGGCCACGTCGCGTCCGATCTGCTTGGCCAGGGCTTCGATGCTGCTCTGGTCGTCCTGTTCGCAGGCAATGGCCAGCGCCAGATAGGGTGCATAGGGGCCGCGCTGCGAGACGATGGCCTCGGTGATCTCGGCCGGCAGGCTGATCTGCTTCAATACCTGCTCCATCGGCATGTGCATCACGACGTCCAGCAAGGAAAACAGCCCGGCGACAAAAATTTCGTCGCGCGCCTTGGCAAACAGGGCGCGGCCAGCCAGCTGTTCGGCCACCCGCCCGCGCACCAGGGCATTCTCCAGCACGGCCTGGTCGAGCTCCTGGGTCTGGCCGCCGGTAAACAGGATCAGCGTCAGCCAGCGATAGAGCTTGTCCTGCCCCATCACCATCAATGCCTGTTCGATACCGCCAATCTTGTTCATCAGGCCCATGCCGGGCGAGTTGACATAGCGCAGCAGGCGTACCGACAACGCCGGGTCGTGGCGGAACTGGGCGGCCAGTTCCGGCTGCTCGGCACCGGTACGCACCCGGTTCATCAGGTCCAGCACCTTGGCGCGCGACGGTCCCATGACCGGGTTGCCGAGGTTTTCGCGGCGGGTGATGAACGGCCCCATGAACAGCGCGAACTGCAGCTTGTGACACATGTGGAAGGCTTCCAGCGTCTGCACGCCGGTCGCGACCAGGCGCTTGCCCGCGGCCAGCTTGGACACGGCGGCGATTTGCGCGGTGATGGCGGGAATATCCTCGCTGCTGACATCCAACACCACATAATCCATATGCTGCAGAAGCGCATGGCGTTCGGGACGGATGGCCGCGTCCGCCTGCACCGCAAAACTGAACCCGCGCGTCTTCAGTTCGGCCAGCCGGGCCGGCAAAGACGCGTCCACCGTGGTCAGGGTGTCGACGTTCAGGAGCCAGACCGTGCCGGTAGCGGGCCATTCTTCGATGAGCGGGTGGTCCAGGGTCGCCGGCGAAATCGGCACGAATGCCAGGCGCTGTCCCAGCAGGCGCGCGATATCCATACGCTGCAGGTTGCCCAGCAGGGTTTCGTCGTAGAGACGCTGTACATCGGGCAGATTCGGATCGGGATGTTCGTCGGCCGTGCGGCGCAACATGAAGGTATAGCCGGCGACACGCTGGTCGCGTCCCAGCATGGCCTCGCGACGCATGACCGACGGCGCTTTGCCAGCCGGCCTGGCTGCCGGCTCGGGCTCGACGGCCTCGACGCGCGGCGGTGGCGGCGCAACTGTATTTTCCCGATTACCCGACCACATTCCGACAAGACGATTCAGCACGCTACATTCCCCCACAACAGACTTGGACGCATCACGTGAATAATCGGCAACGCCACCCGGGACTGAAGCCTCGTCGCACAAATATTTTGGGTGGGGCGATAGGCCGGTCGTATTAACACGCATTTGCCAGCCGATCCTCTCCCACGGCTCGTACGCCCGTCGCTGCTATGCTAACGGGACAGGATGAAATGATGGCTGCCGCCACCCGGCCCCGAAACCGATGAAACGCATCTCCCAGTATTTTTTTCGCGGACTGCTCACTGCGCTGCCGCTCGGCCTGACGGTCTATCTGCTGTACGTCTTTCTGCACTGGAGCGAAACGCTGGCCATGCAGCTGACGCGTCCCCTGATCGGCGAATACTACGTACCCGGGATGGGGCTGGTGCTGGGTGTAGTCTGCATTTTCCTGCTCGGCATCCTCGTGTCGCAACCGGGTGTGGGCAAGCTGCTGTCGCTGGTGGAACTGCCCTTCACCAATCTGCCTGTCGTGAAGAGCATTTATTCGTCGCTCAAGGATTTTGCCGATTATTTTTCGCCCCGCCGCGACACGGCCGCGCAGCAAATGGTCGTCGTTCTGAAGATTCCGGGACAGGCGCTCGAGGTCGTGGGTCTGGTCACGCGCCAGAGCGTCGACACCTTGCCCGCCGGTTTCCTGCAGGGCGACCGCGTGGCGGTCTATCTGCCGATGGGCTACATGATCGGCGGGTATACCGTTTTTGTACCGCGTACCTGGGTGCAGCAGATCGACATGTCGGTGGAGGAGGCCATGCGCGCCTCGCTGTTCGCCTGGATGAGCACGGCAACCCACGACACGTCGACGACACGCTCGCCATCGCCTTGATTGATCGCAATAACTGAGGAGAGTCCCGCCCATGCAGATCGAATGCTACGCCCAGCGCCTGCTCAACCCGTTTCGCGGGGTGGTGCACACGATCCGGTACCAGTCGGCCGAGGCGGTGACGACCGACGGCGTCGAGTGGGACATCTATGTGGCCAACGACGCCCTGCTCGACGGCCTGGGGCGCGCAGGGCGACGCGCACAGATTTCCGACATCCGCTACGGCCACTGGTCGGCGGAAAAAGGCCTGAAACGCGGCCCGCTTTTTCCCTCGGACGATTTCAGGCGGCTGGAAGACATGGGCGCCGTGGTCTACGAGCACCTGCTCAAGGTGCATCGCGAGGTGCCCTTCGCCTTTCGCGACCAGTTCGAACTCTGGCTGCTCGACCGGCACGACCGGCCACTCGCGCTGCTGCACAGCGTGCGCACTGACATCGAGACCGACACCAAGCCCCCGCTCGACTGGCGCGCTGGTATGGCGGCACAGGAACATTTCGTAAGCGCGGCGGTAGCCGGGCTCGACGAGCCCGCCGGCGTGTACCTGACGCGCCATGTGAACGACCTCGCCAGCGGTGTGGTGCAATGGTTCCGCCGCTCGGACGACGGCGCCGGGCTGGGACTGCATACGCTCAGGGGTGGCGATCACCTGCGCGGCCGTGTGCTTGAGGCCGACGCCTTTCCGCAGCTGTTCATCTCCACTGCCGGCATGGACGAGGCGCACACTCGGCTGGTGCATGATTACCACGCGTGGCAGGCGCCGTGGATGCTGTTGCTGCCGCATCTCGACATGGCCGCCCGCGGCCGGCTCGAGTCCTGCGCATTCCAGCAGGCCGAACTGATCGAGAAGCACTACCGGCTGTATCCCATCGTGCTCAACCGCACGGCGCTGCAGGCCGCACGCGTCGAGGCGGCGCTGATACGCAGTCAGCCGCGCAAGAAATCGGAGGCCGAGGTCATGCCGATGTATTACATCGAGCTCGGCGTCAGCGCCGACGAATGATCAGGCCGCGACGTTGAGGATGGCGGCGGGCAGCACGGTCGAGGCGCCCAGATGCGGCGCCAGCCGGACCGTCACCGCCGGATGCGTCGCAGTAAATTCGGCGATGGCATCGGGGATATCCTGCGCCACATGGGTGCCCGCGGCGAGGAAGTAGGGAAACGCGACGATTTCACGGGCGCCTTTCGCTGCCAATGCAGCCAGCCCGTTTGGAATGCTGGGCTCAGCAAGCTCCAGGAACGCGGTTTCGACGTGTTCGTACACCACGCCTGCTTGCGCGCGCACGGCATCGGCCAGGACGCGGACTTCGTCATTGGAGGCGGCGCGGCGGCTGCCGTGGGCGATGATGAGCATGCTGGGCATGTCGATGATCCTGAACAGATAGGGAACGGCAGTGAGCGGCGCGCGCAGCGTAAAGTTCCCGATCTACATCCTGACCGGCTCGAAGGTCGCGTCGAGATTCTGGTCGTCGCAATAGTCGAGAAAATCGCCGCGCAGCGTCGCGATATGGGTGTCGGCGGGAATGCCGAGCGTCATGTGGACGGCAAACATCGGGGCGCCGGTATGCGGGGCCGGATAGGTTTCGGTGTCGAGCGCCTCGATGTTGATATGCAGGCGGGCAAAGAAGTTTGCCAGGCTGTTGACGATGCCGGGCTGGTCGAGCGCGGCGACCTCGACGGTATAGGGAATCAGCGGCTTGTCGGCGCGCGTCGGGCGGGTGCGCTGCTGGGTCAGCGACAGGCCGAGCTCCTCGGCGACGGCAGGGAGACGCGCCTCCAGTTTGGCCAGGGCATCCCAGTTCCCCGACACGCGCATCAGCAGCGCAAAGCGCCCGCCGAGCGCGGCCATGCGCGACTCCTCGATGTTGCAGCCGCTATCCGAGATGCGGCGCGTGAAACCTTCCACCAGGCCGATTTTATCCTCGCCGCTGGCTGTGATGACGAGTGATTCGGTGTCGTTGGACATGCTTAAATTAACTCCCTGTCGGACAGTTCTTTTTTGATGTAGGCGTAAATGATCGGCGCGGCGATGACGCCCTGCACGCCGAACGCGGCATCCATCACCAGCATGGCGATCAGCAGTTCCCACGCCCGCGCCTGGATCTGCCCGCCGATGATACGGGCATTCACGAAATATTCGAGCTTGTGGATGAGGATCAGGAACACCAGGGATGCAGCCGCCACATGCAGCGAATGGGAAAGCGAGATGATGACGATAATCGTGTTGGACACGAGGTTGCCCAGCACCGGCAGCAGCCCGACGACAAACGTGACGACGATCATGGTCTTGGTGAACGGCAGGTGCACACCGAAGGCGGGCAGCACCAGCATCAGGTAAATACCGGTCAGCAACGCATTCAGCGCCGAGATGCGAATCTGCGCGAACACCACGCGGCGGAACGCTTCGCCCAGGCGCGACACGCGCTCGCACATCGCCTGGGCCAGCGGTGCCAGCGTCTGGGTCTGGCGCGCCTCGCGCAAGGCAATGAAGCTGCCGATTACGAGGCCGATGATGAAGTGCAGCAGGACGCGTCCAGCATCGCCGCTGAATTTACGGATATCCAGTGCATGAGTGCGCAGCCATTCGACCAACCCCGCCCGGATGACCGATCCGTCCCCCTGCGGCAACCAGGCGGCGGCCCACAGCGGCAGCAACTGGCGTGAGTTCTCGATGATCTCGGCCATTTTGGTCAATAGCCCTGCCAATCCGCCTTCAGTGCGCAAATAGAGAATCACGCCGGCAGTGAGCCCGCCCAGCGCACCGAGCACCGTCAAAGTGATCAGGGACACCACCAGCACCTTGGCCCAGGTGTGATCGAGGCGACCGATCACAAAACGCGGCGCCAGCATGTGTACCAGTTGAACCACCAGCAAGCCGGACAGCAAGGCAGGGAGCAGGTGAAACATCAGGGTGAACGACAGTCCGGCCGCCATCAGCAGCCAGGCGGCGATCTGATAACGGGTAGCGACGAAAGGCGCAGGGATGGCGGTCATGGCCGCACAGTGCCAAGAAACGGGCTAACGGGCAAGTGTTGCCTCATACCAGCATGTGCCTGGCTACTTGCCGGGCCGGGAACTTTCTGACAAACATATTGTTCAGAAAACTGTCGGCATTGAGTCGGGCACAGAAGTATTCAAACATGGACAAATCTGAACCAATGCGTCGATAACGATAAACCGGAGTCAGAAATTTGACTTTTTTGCTGTCATCCTCCCGCTTTTGTGCGTCCGCATTTTCCCGAACAGTCACCATTTACAAGCAGGCTATGGGATTCGCGTGTGTCGCTGGCGCCCTGCTTGGTTTCCTCTCCACGTCAGCCTCGGCATTCGATTTTCAGGATGTCGCGCAACGTGCCCGTCGCTTGGCGGACGCCCCGTACAAAAAGGCCGACGCGGATCTGCCGCCGGAACTGCGCAACCTCAACTATGAAAACTATCACCAGATCCGCTACAAACCGGAGCGGATGCTGTGGCGCAACGACAAGCTCCCTTTCGAAGTGGATTTCTTCCCTCCGGGTTGGCATTTCGACCAGCCGGTCAGGATCAACGAAGTCACGGCTCAGGGTGTGCGCGAGATCCGCTTCGATCAAGACGCGTTCGACTTCGGGGCTACCAAGGTCGACCCCGGCAAACTGCACGGCCTGGGCTTCGCTGGTTTCCGGGTGCGCTATCCGGTCAATTCGGCCGCGCACAAGGATGAGGTGCTGACGTTTCTCGGCGCCAGCTACTTTCGCGCGCTCGGCAAAGGGCAACATTATGGCCTGTCGGCACGCGGATTGGCGATTGACACCGCACTGGGTACAGGCGAGGAGTTTCCGCGCTTCGTGGAATTCTGGATATTGCGGCCGCAAGCGTCGGATAAACAGTTGGTCATCTACGGCCTGCTCGATTCGCCGCGTGCTGCCGGCGCCTACCGTTTCGTGCTGACGCCGGGCGTCGACACGGTAATGGACGTCACGGCGCGCCTGTACCTGCGCAGCGCTGTGGGCAAGCTGGGACTCGCCCCGCTGACCAGTATGTTTTATTTTGGCCGGGGCCAACATGCGACCGAAGACGACTTCCGCCCGGCGGTGCACGACTCCGATGGACTGTCGGTCCATATGGGCAACGACGAATGGGTCTGGCGGCCTTTGAGCGACCCCAAGCGCCTGCTGGTCACCTCGTTTTCCACCACCAATCCGATCGGCTTCGGTCTGATGCAGCGCCAACGCGACTTTGCCAATTTCGAAGATCCGGTTTTGCGGTATGAGCTGCGGCCAAGCGCATGGGTCGAACCCAAAGCCCAGTGGGGCGCTGGGCGAGTCGAGCTGGTGCAGATCCCGTCACCGAACGAGACCAATGACAACATTGTTGCGTACTGGGTGCCCGACCGACTGCCGGCGCCCAAGGCCGCCTATGACTACGCCTACCGCATATGGTGGCAGAAGGACAAGGATACGCAGCCGCCCGGGCTGCACGTGGCCCAGACGCTGTATGGGCGGGGCTACACGCACACGCCCGACGGCAGCATCTCGCTGGCGGTCGACTTCGAAGGGCCATCCGAACTGGAATCGCCCGAACTCAAGCCCGAGGCGCAGGTGTCGGTCGATGCGAACGCCAAGCTCCTCGAACAGAAAATGATCCACAACGATGCGACGGGCGGCTGGCGGCTCTCGCTGCGCCTGCAACGGCTCGACTCAGGTAAGCCGGTGGAAATGCGCGCGTCCTTGCACAGCGGAAACAAGGGGATATCCGAAACATGGAGCTACATCTTGCCACCCGATTGAGCGGCCGCTTTCCCGGCCGGGAGAGGTGCGAACATTATCTCGGCCGCCTGCCATTGGCGCAGGAACAGCGCGAAGCGATATTGGCCCAGCTGGCCGAACTGGATGTGTCCAGTACGCGCGAAGCGATGGCGGCGTTGCATATCGCGCTCGCCGGCCACGGAAGCGATGCCGACCCGGTTAACCCGGCCGCCGCGTCCATCGACAGCCGGCTCGCTCTAGGCAAAAGCGAACTGCCCCCGACAACCGGAACCGGGCCCGAGACGGTGACGCAATCGACCCTGCCCATCTCGCCGCCCATCAATCGCAGCAGTATGGCCCCGCTGCGCTGGCCCCCCAGGCCCAGCTTTCGTCTGTTCAAATCGCGCCGGCTCCGGCATGGCCCAGGTTGTCCCCCGCCCGGCAAGGATCCGGCGGATTCCCGCGCTTCCCCCGGGGGCTGGCAAGCTGCCGCCAATCTGCGACGCCTGGCATTGCTGGTATTGGTGGTTACCCAGGTCTACTTTTTCACCAGCGCCATGGCTGCGGTGTTGCCTTATCACGGCCACCGGATGCTGGAGATTGCCATCCTGATCCTGTTCGCAATCTTGACGTCATGGGTCTCGCTCGGCTTCTGGACCGCGATAATGGGTTTTGTGGTGAAAGCCACCGGCGGCGACCGCTTTGCGATTTCCGCCAGCGCAGCTGCCGACGTGCCCATCGACGCGCTTGCGCGCACCGCGGTGATCATGCCGATCTGCAACGAAGACGTCGCGCGCGTCTTCGCCGGGCTGCGCGCCACCATTGAATCGCTGGCGCGCACCGGCGAATTGCGTCACTTCGACTTCTTCATACTCAGCGACAGCAGCGATGCCGACAATCGCGTCGCCGAGGTCGATGCGTGGCTCGCGCTGTGCCGCGCCGTGCAGGGTTTCGGCCAGGTGTTCTACCGCTGGCGCCAGCACCGGCTCAAGCGCAAGAGCGGCAACGTCGCCGATTTCTGCCGGCGCTGGGGCGCCAACTACCGTTACATGATCGTGCTCGATGCCGACAGCGTGATGAGCGGCGCGTGCCTCGCCAGGCTCGTGCGCCTGATGGAAGCCAACCCCGGTGCCGGCATCATCCAGTCCGCGCCGCTGGTCGCGGGGCGCGACACCCTTTATGCCCGCATGCAGCAGTTCGCCAGCCGCGTATACGGGCCGCTCTTCGTCGCCGGGCTGCACTTCTGGCAACTGGGCGAATCCCATTACTGGGGGCACAACGCCATCCTCCGCGTTGCGCCTTTCATGCGCCACTGCGCGCTTGGCCGACTCTCCGGCGGCGGACCGCTGTCGGGAGAAATCCTCTCGCACGACTTCGTTGAGGCCGCGCTGATGCGCCGAGCCGGCTGGACGGTGTGGATCGCGTATGACCTTCCGGGAAGCTACGAGGAAGTGCCGCCCAATCTGGTCGACGAACTCAAGCGCGACCGGCGCTGGTGCCAGGGCAACCTGATGAACGTTCGACTGTTCCTGGCAAACGGCGTGCATCCGGCGCATCGGGCGGTCTTCCTGACCGGGGTGGCCGCCTATGCGTCCGCTCCCCTGTGGTTTCTGTTCCTGCTGCTGTCCACGGTCCAACTGGCAGAACATGCACTCGCGACGCCGCAATACTTCGTCACGCCGTTTCAGTTGTTCCCGGTGTGGCCAGAATGGAATCCGCAACGCGCCATTGCGCTCTTCTCGTTCACGGCAGCGCTGTTGTTTCTGCCCAAGATACTGAGTGTCGTGCTGATCTGGATCCAGGGCGCGAAAGACTTCGGGGGAAGACTGCGCCTCGTTTCGGGCATGTTGATGGAATCGCTCTTTTCGGCCCTGCTGGCGCCGATCCGCATGCTGTTCCATACCACTTTCGTGCTGGCGCCATTGCTGGGGAAGGGTATCCAATGGAAATCCCCGCCGCGGGAGGACGTCGAGACAGGCTGGGGTGAAGCGCTGCGCCGCCATGGGTTGCATACGCTGCTGGGTCTGGGCTGGGCCGCCGGCGTCTATTGGCTCAAGCCCTCCTACCTGTTGTGGTTGCTGCCCGTCGTGGGCGCGCTCGTTCTCTCGATTCCAATTTCGGTCCTCTCGAGCCGTATTTCGCTGGGCCAGCGGCTCCGTGGGCTTCGCTTTTTCCTGATCCCGGAGGAATTGAACCCGCCGGTGGAATTGAGCCGGACCCAGGAATACGCAGCCCGCGCGCCCACGTCGCCGGGCTTCATCGAAGCCGTAACCGATCCGGCAACCAATGCGATGATCTGCGCCGCCGGCGTGCCCCGCTTCCGGCAGGCTCGTGTCGCGGAACATCGCGCAAAACTGGTGGACAAGGCGCTGCGCGAAGGGCCCGATGCCCTCGGTACCGGTCACAAGATGCATTTGCTCAGCGATCCCATCGCATTTTCGCGTCTGCACTTCGAAGTATGGGTCTCTGCCGAGGCCCATCCCGCATGGCGCGAGTCACTTTCACTCATTCCAGGCCGCCTGTCATGCATCGACGTCGTTTCCTGAAAGCCGGTACCGCCTTGGGGGTTACCGCCTTGCCGGCGTGGGGCAACGCCGCAACGGCCACGCTGCTCAATACCGCAGACGAAGCCCACCGTTTCGACTATGCCACGCTCAAGGGGCAAGCCCGGGCGCTGGCTCGCAGCCCCTATCGGCCCCCGAACGAGGCACTACCTGAGAGCGTGCAGAAGCTCGACTGGGATCAGTTCCAGGCGATTCGCTATAGTCCCGATCACGCCCTGTGGGCAAAAGAGCCATCACGCTTCGAGGCGCGGTTTTTTCACCTGGGTCTCTTCTTCAAGACCCCGGTTCGCATGTACGAGATAAAGGACGGCCAGGCGCGAGAAATCGCCTACGATCCCGCCATGTTCGACTACGGCAACAGCGGGTTGCGAAGCGCGCACCTGCCACAGGATCTTGGTTTCGCCGGCTTCCAGCTTTTTTATCACACCGATCGCAAGCGCGACATCGTCGCCTTCCTCGGCGCAAGCTATTTCCGCGCAGTCGGGGGAGAAATGCAGTATGGCCTCTCGACGCGCGGCCTGGCCATCGACAGCGGCATGTCGCGCAGCGAGGAGTTCCCGCGTTTCACCGCCTTCTGGTTTGAACGGCCCGAGCCCGAATCGGACGTGCTCACGGTTTATGCCCTGATGGATTCTCCCAGCATCGCAGGCGCCTATCGTTTCCTCATTCATCCAGCGGCGCGGCTGGTCATGGACGTCGATGCCGCGCTTTACCCGCGCAAGCCGATCGAGCGGCTCGGCGTTGCCCCCCTGACCAGCATGTTCCTGTTCGGCGAGAACGAAAATCGTATCAACCACGATTGGCGGCCGGAGATCCACGATTCGGACGGGCTCGCAATATGGCGCGGAAACGGCGAATGGATCTGGCGGCCGCTGGTCAATCCGGCGAACCTGCGTTTCAACGCCTATGCCGACGACAGCCCGCGCGGCTTCGGCCTGCTGCAGCGCGACCGCAATTTCGATCACTATCAGGACGACGGCGCCTTCTACGAACGCCGGCCCAGCCTCTGGGTCGAGCCACGGTCGGGCTGGGGCAAAGGGTCGATCCAACTGGTCGAATTGCCGGCCTCCGACGAGACCTTCGACAACATCGTTGCATTCTGGAACCCGGCCGAGAAACCCCAACCCGGCCAGGAGTTACTGTTCGCCTATCGTCTCTATTGGGGTGACAGGCCCCCGGTCGTTGCGCCGCTTGCCCGGGTCGTCGCCACGCGTACCGGTCTCGGTGGCATTGTGGGGCAGAAGCGCAAATACTTCTCCTGGCGTTTCGCGGTCGACTTTGCTGGGGGCGATCTCGCCATGCTCGGCAAGGATACGGTTGTCGAGCCGGTGATCGTCGTTTCGCGCGGTCAAGTCGAGATCACATCCGTGCGCCCCTTGGCACCCATACAGGGATTGCGTGCGATGTTCGACCTGAAGCCAACCGATAGGGATCCGGGCCCGATCAACCTCCGTATGTTTTTGCGGGTGGACGGCCAGCCCTTGACGGAGACTTGGCTGTATCAGTGGACACCGCCTCAGGTGCGGCCGCCCTTATAACCTCCGGCGGAGTCATCTGCGGGCACACCTGGTATTCGCGCCACGAATGGCGGTCGCCTTTGGCGCGGGCCGGGTCAGGCCCGTTTGCGCCGCATCATGCCCAAACCGAGTAGCCCCAGGCCAAGCAGGCCCACCGTGGCCGGTTCCGGCACCCCGTTGCTCCGCGCTTGCACGGACAGGGTCAGCGTGTAGGCGCCCGGATCAATCGAGATCAGGTTTTCAATATGCGACACGGCACCGAATCCGGCCGGCGGCAGGCCATCCATGAACCAGGCCTGGTTGCTGGCATTGATCGCGTACATTTTGTAATCGCCGATGCCGATGTAATAGGTCCCGGCACTGATGGCATAGGTCAGCATCGAATCGAGGCTGCCACCCGAATCGTCGTTTCCAATCAGGGCCTGAAAGCCCGCATCGAACAGGGCGATATTCGTATCCAAATTCGTCCCAATCTGGCCCGTGGCGTTGATCGTCAGCAGACCGCCGGTGCCAAAAACGAGCTTGTATACATCGCCTTCGTCGCCCTGGCCGATCGTGCCCTGGATCTGCATATCGGTAGCCAGTTGGGCTGACGCCAGGAAATTCGAGGCATCGCCCGATTCGATATACGTGGCATGAGCCGAGGTCATGCCCGCCGCCAGCAGGAGCGCAAGGCTCAGTTTATTCAGGTTGGTTTTCATTCTCTCCGCTTTCCGCTCGATCTAGGTTGCGCTGGCAGGCAGGTTTTCCATTCATTATTCATTGCATCTGCCTTTCCAGCCTGCCATTCGAGGAGCACGGAACATGCCAGTCCATACCCACACAACAGAGTCCCACTTTAAATACAATGACTTACACGTATCGTGTGCGCTGACGTGCGGACGGGGGAGGGTCATTCGGGGCGATTTGTAAAATCCTTCGACAGCGCGCGCCATGCCGCGCCAGCGACCCGGTTCGTTTCAGGCAATGGCCTGGTAACCCAGCGCGGCACCGGTCTGCCCAGCGGCTTTTTTCAGTGCCTCGACCCAGCCCGGTTTATGGCGATCGGCCGGCGCGGAAATCGACAGGCCCGCTATCAGCTTGCCCTCTGCATCGCGTACCGGCGCGCCGATGCACGCCACGCCCAGTTCGGCTTCCTCGCGGTCGCGGGCCAGCTGTTCGTGGCGTATGGTGTCCAGTTCGGCCGAGAGGCGTTCCAGCGTAGTCAAGGTGTTCGGCGTATAGGCCGGCAGGCCGGTGCGCTCGGCATAGCCCATCACCCCGCTGGCGCTGTCCTCGGCCAGGAAGATCTTGCCGACCGCGGTGACGTGGAGCGGCGCGTGCGCCCCCACCACTTGCACGACCTGGATCAGCGTCTGGCCACCCGACACGCGCTCGATGTAGACCGCCTCGTCGCCGCGCCGCACGATCAGGTTGACCGTCTCGCCGGTCAACTCGGCAAGTTGCTGCATATACGGCATGGCCACCTGGCGGATGTTGAGCCGCGCACGTAAGCGATTGCCCACTTCCAGCCAACGTACGCCCAGGTCATATTCGCCGGCGCCCGTCTTCTCGACAAGGCCGTGCGCCATCAGCGCGCCGAGGATGCGGTGCGCGCTGGCGGTATGCAGGCCGGCCTGCTCGGCCAGCCGGGTAAGCGTCGCCGGACCTGGCGCGCGCGCAAGAATGCCGACCAGCGCCATGGCGCGGTCGAGAACCTGAATAGAGGAAGCACCGTTTTTCATAAAGTGAAAATTTATCACGCAATGTGAAATTGTTGGCAGTTTACTGCTTCAATACGTTCATCGTTTCACATGATGTGAAACATTTTCATATTGTGAAAGGTATAGCCATGAGCGCCCAGATGCAGTCCACCCCCGAGACCTTCCCTGCGTTTTGCGAAGGCATTCAGTATTTCGCCGACAGCTTCCCCGAAATCGACCGTCTGGGCGCCACACCGCTGCTGGGCCCCAACCAGCCCGCGCTGCCGGATGCGACCAGCGAAGCGGCGGTCTACCAGACCCTGCTCGCCGCCGACGCGCTGCGCTACCTGACATTGCAGGTCACCGGCAGCAAGTCGTCCGGCCATCCGGGCGGCTTCGCCTCCAGCGCCGACGCCGTCGCCGCGCTGCATCTGCTGGGCCACCGCAACATGGTGACCGAAGTCGGCCACCACGCGCCCGGTTTCTATTCGGCGATGTTCCTCGACACCTCGCTGGAAGCGATGGGGATCCAGACAGTCGCCGAAATGCGCACGCGTTTCCGCGAACGCCATGGCCTGCTGGGCCACCTGTCCGGCGCAATCCCCGGCCTGCTCGCACCCGCCGGCCCGCTCGGACAAGGCCAGCACTTCGCCATGGCCGGCGCTTATCTGCACCGCGACAAACTGTTTCCGGTCACCATCGGCGACGGCGGGTTGGGCGAACCCTACATCATGAGCGCGTTCCAGCACTTCGCGACCGCGTATCCCGACGTCACCAACTACCTGCCGGTGCTGGTGTGGAACGGCTACTCACAGGAGCATCACAGCATGGTGTCGCTGTGGGACAACACGCGCATGACCGACTACTGGCGCGCCCACGGTTTCGACGAGGTGCACCTGATCGACGCGCGCGACTACGCCGACACCCCCGACGCGCCGGTGTACACGGACAGCACCACGTTCGGCTTCGCCGCGCGCATGGCCTTCACCGGCGCCATCCTCAAAGCCGCCGATGCTGCCGCGAAGAGCGCCCTGTCCGGCCGCCGCGCCTGCCTCATCGTCAAGCAGCTGAAGGGCGCCGGCGTGCACGCCACCGGCGCCAAGTCGCACAACCTCTATGCTCACCACACGCTCGATTCCGACGACGTGAAGGGCGGTCTGCAGCGCCGCGCGCTGCCGATCAAGGCTTGGGAAATCACGCGGGAAAACTTCCGTCACGCCGGCGGTGGGCCCGCCGCACGCGTCGCAGTGACCGAAAGCGTGCGCGATCTGCCCAGCCTGGATGGCTTGCCGCTGACCGAGTTCGCCATTGGCGAAAATCATGTGCCCACCACTGCCTTCGGCCACGTGGTCGGCGAGGTGGGCAAGCGCGACCCGATGTTCGTGGTCACCAACGCCGACGGCAACGAGGCCTCGGGCATGGCCAACATCAACAAGGCGCTGACGATCCGCCACCCGACTGCCGACGACCTCTATTTCCAGGGCCCCTCGGGCCAGGTCTACGAGCCGCTCAACGAGGATGCCTGCGCCGGCCTCGCGGTGGGCGTGGCGCTGTTCGGCGGCCGCAGCCTGTGGTGCAGCTATGAGTCGTTCGCGATCAACGGCCTGCCGATCTGGCAGACAGTGACGCAGGCGATGGCCGAACTGCGGCGCAAGACGCCCGCCACGGTATGCCTGTTCACCGCCGGCGCGCTCGAGCAGGGCCGCAACGGCTGGACCCACCAGCGGCCGGAAATCGAGAGCTACTTCGCCGCGATGATGCGCAACGGCAACGTCTACCCGCTGTTCCCGGTCGACGCCAACATGATCCAGGCGAGCTACGACTGGGCACTGAAGCAGCACAACAAGGGCATCGTCATCACCGCATCGAAGTCGCCGCTTCCGGTGCGTACCTCGCTCGCACAGGGCGAGGCCGCCATCGAGCAGGGCGCGATCGTGCTGCAGGAGCATCCCGGCAAGAAGTCGGTCGTGTTCGCCGTGACCGGCGATATGGTGCTGCAGCCGGTGTTCGCCGCTGCCGAGAAACTGGCCGAATCCGGCATCGGTTCCCGCATCGTCGCCGTGGTCAACCCGCGCCGCCTGTACCGTCCGGGCGACGTGCTGTGGGGCAGCGTGTCGGAGCCCGACGACCGCTTCATGGACGACGACTCCTTCAAGGCGATGTTCCAAGGCGACGTCCTGCTCGGCGTCAGCGGCGGCCCGTCGGCACCGCTCGAGCCTGTTTTGTTGCGCAGCCAGGCCGCCCAGCGGGATGTGTTCTGCTGGAAGCGCGGCGAAACCACTGCCAGCCCGCAGCAGCTGTTCGACTTCAACGGCATGAATGCGCAGGCGATGAGCGCACGCGTGCTGGCGATGCTGGAGCGCACGGGATCATGAGCCCCAAGATCGTCGTTCTCGACGACGATCCCACCGGCTCGCAGACGGTGCATTCCTGTCTGCTGCTGACGCGCTGGGATGTCTCCACGCTGAAGACGGCGCTGGCCGATGCGGCGCCGCTGTTCTTCATCCTCACCAATACGCGCGGGATGGATGCGGAACGCGCGGCCACCGTGACGCGCGAGGTGTGTGAAAACCTCAGGCTCGCGCTCGCCGATTTCCCCGGGCCGGTCCTGTTCGTGTCGCGCTCGGATTCCACCCTGCGCGGCCACTACCCGGTGGAGACCGACGTGATGAACGCCGTGCTCGGGCCGTTCGACGCGACGCTGCTGACGCCGGCTTTTTTCGAAGGCGGCCGCATCACGCGGGACAGCACGCATTACCTGATCGTCGACGGCAAACCGGTGCCGACCCACGAGACCGAGTTCGCGCGCGACTCGGTGTTCGGCTATCGCACGGCGTATCTGCCGGACTATGTCGCCGAGAAGACAAATGGTCGCGTGGCATCCGATTCGGTACGGCGCCTGACGCTGGCCGATCTGCGCGCGGGGCAGGCGGACACCTGGCTGGCGGCGCTGCATGACAATCAGGTGGGGGTGATCGATGGCGAAACGACGGACGACTACCGGCTGTTCGCCGACGCTGCGCTGAAGGCCGCGGCCGGCGGCAAGCGATGGCTGTTCCGCAGCGCCGCTTCGCTGCTCACCGCGTTGGCGAAGCTGCCACCGCAGCCGGTGGCCGCCGAAGCCTTTTCCACCCTGGTGCGCGACCGTCAGCCTGGCGCGGTCGTGGTCGGCTCGCACGTCGCCAAGACCACCGCACAACTCACCGCGTTGCTGAAGGAGCGCGGCGTGGTCGGTCTGCCGCTCGACGTTGCCCGCCTGCCCGACGCGCGCGCCGCGGTGGTCGACGAACTCACCGCCGGCATCGCCCACGCCCACGCACGGGGCCTCACCCCGGTGGTGTTCACCAGCCGTAGCGAGCGGCAATTCGCCAACATTGCAGAGCGTCTGGCGTTCGGCGAGTCGGTGTCGGGCACGCTGATGGACGTGGTGAAACGACTGCCGGACACGCTCGGCTTTCTCATCAGCAAGGGCGGCATCACCTCCAACGACGTACTGTCGACCGGGCTGGCGCTGACCGCCTCGCGCGTGCTGGGGCAGATCCTACCCGGCGTCACCGTGGTGCAGACGCCGCCCGACCACCGCTTGCCGCAGTTGCCGGTCGTCATCTTTCCCGGCAATGTCGGCGGCGACGGCGCGCTGGCGGAGGCCTATCGACGACTCGCACCCTCGCACGCGCAGGCAAGCCCGGCTACACTCGCAGCCTGAACGTACACATCGCTTTTCATGCTCAGCCCCGCTTTTCTGTCCCAGCTACGCAAACTGCTGCCCGACCATTGCGTACTCCACGCGCGCGAGGATCTCGTGCCGTTCGAGAGCGACGGCCTGTCGGCGTACCGCAACACGCCCGACGTGGTGGCGCTGCCGGAAAACGAGTCGCAAGTGGCGGCGATCCTGCGGCTGTGCCATGCCAACCAGGTGGCGGTGGTGGCGCGCGGTGCCGGTACCGGCCTGGCCGCCGGCGCGATGCCCGTCGACGGCGCGGTCCTGCTGGTGCTGTCCAAGCTCAATCAGATCAGGCACATCGACCCGCTGGCCCGGACGGCGACGGTACAGCCCGGAGTACGCAACCTCGCGATTTCCGAAGCCGCCGCCGTGCACGGCCTCTACTACGCGCCCGATCCCTCGTCGCAGATCGCCTGTTCGATCGGCGGCAACGTGGCGGAAAACTCGGGCGGCGTGCATTGCCTGAAATACGGGCTCACCGTACACAACATCCTCAAGCTGCGTGCCTGGACCATCGATGGCCAGTTGCTCGAAATCGGCAACGACACGCTCGACAGTCCGGGCTACGACCTGCTGGCGCTGATGACCGGCTCCGAAGGCATGCTGGCAGTGATCACCGAGGTCACGGTCAAGCTGCTGCCGCGTCCCCAGCGCGCGCAAGTGGTGCTGGCCGCGTTCGACGACGTGGCGAAAGCCGGTGCCGCGGTGGGCAACATCATTGCCGCGGGCGTCATCCCCGCCGGGCTGGAAATGATGGACCGCCTCGCCATCCAGGCCGCCGAGGCCTTCGTCCACGCCGGTTATCCGCTCGACTGCGAGGCCCTGTTGCTGTGCGAGATTGACGGCGTCAACGAGGAAGTCTCGGACGACATCTTTACCGTGCACGAAGTGCTCGCGGCCTCCGGCGCGATCGAGATCCACACGGCCGAGAGCGAAGAACAACGCCTCCGCTTCTGGGCCGGGCGCAAGGCGGCGTTTCCTGCCGTGGGACGGCTGGCGCCCGACTATTACTGCATGGACGGCACCATTCCGCGCGCCCAGCTGCCGCAGGTTCTGCGCCGCATCAGCGAGATGAGCCTCGAGTTCGGACTGGCCGTCGCCAACGTGTTCCATGCCGGCGACGGCAACCTGCATCCGCTGATCCTGTTCGACGCCAACCAGCCGGGCGAACTGCACCAGGCCGAAGCCTTCGGCAGCAAGATCCTGGAATTGTGCGTCGAGGTCGGCGGCACCATCACCGGCGAACACGGCGTCGGACTGGAAAAGATCAACCAGATGTGCGCGCAGTTCGCCACGCCGGAGCTGACCCGTTTCCACGAGGTGAAAGCCGCGTTTGATCCCGACACGCTGCTCAACCCCGGCAAGGCCGTGCCCGAGCTGCACCGCTGCGCTGAGTGGGGCGCGATGCACATCCACGGCGGCCAGCTGCCGCATCCCGAGTTGCCGAGGTTCTGATGCTGGACACCTTCATCGACCGCATCCGCGCGGCCCACGCCGAAGGCTCGCCGCTCATTCTTCAGGGCGGCGGCAGCAAGACCTTCTATGGCAACGCGGACGAAGGCGAGGTGCTCAGCACGCGCGCGCTCACCGGCATCGTCGACTACCAGCCCAAGGAGCTGGTGCTGACCGCCCGTGCCGGCACGCCGCTGGCCGAGATCGAAGCCGCGCTGGCCGAACGGAACCAGATGCTGGCGTTCGAACCGCCACACTTCGGCGGCGCCGCCACGCTGGGCGGCAGCATCGCCACCGGCCTGTCCGGCCCGCGCCGACCCTATGCCGGTGCCGCACGCGACTTCGTGCTCGGCGTGCGCATGATCGACGGCACCGGCCAGCCGCTGCGCTTCGGCGGCCAGGTGATCAAGAATGTCGCCGGCTACGATGTGTCGCGGTTGATGGCGGGTGCGCTCGGCACGCTCGGCCTGATTACCGAGATGTCGCTCAAGGTGCTGCCGAAACCGGCGGCGGAAACCACGCTGCAATTCGAACTCGACGAAACCGCCGCGATCGAGAACATGAACCGGTGGGCGGGACAGCCGCTGCCGCTGTCTGCCACTTCATGGCATGCAGGCCTGCTGACGGTGCGGCTGTCGGGCGCGGAATCCGCGGTGCATGCGGCGCAGGCCCGGCTCGGCGGCGAGTGGCTGCATGACGCAGCCGCTTTCTGGCAGCGCCTGCGCGACCAGGCCACACCTTTCTTCGACAAGCGCCCGCTCTGGCGGCTGGCGGTCAAGCCGACCACGCCGCCCCTGAATCTCGGCAGCGCCGAATGGATCGAGTGGGGCGGGGCAGTGCGCTGGCTGGCGTCCGACCTGCCTGCGACCACTCTGCGCGACGCCGCAAAAACAGCAGGCGGGCATGCCACCTTGTTTCGCGGCACGGCACCGGTCGACGGTGCTTTCGCCCCGCTAACCCCGGCCCTGCTGACCCTGCATCGCAACCTGAAGCAGCGCTTCGATCCCAAGGGGATTCTCAACCGCGGCCGCCTGCATCCGGAATTCTGAATGGACCTCGATACGATCGATCACGTAGTGCTGACCGTACGCGACATTCCTGCCAGCGTAGCCTTCTACACGCGCGTGCTGGGCATGCGCGAGGTCATTTTCGGCAACGACCGGCGGGCCCTGGCCTTTGGCCGCTGCAAGCTGAACCTGCATCAGGCCGGCCGCGAATTCGAGCCGAAAGCAGCGCATCCCACGCCGGGCGCGGCGGACCTCTGCCTGCTCGCACGCACGCCCATCGCCGACATCACGCGCCAACTCGCCGCACAGGGTATCGCCATCGAAGCCGGCCCGGTCGAACGCACCGGCGCGCAAGGCCCCCTCCTGTCAGTCTATGTGCGCGATCCCGACGGCAATCTGATCGAACTTTCCAACCCGCTCTGACATGCAGACCACGCTCGCCGAACCTTATCGCAATACCCCCGAAGGCGACGTCGCCGAGCGCATCCTGCGCAATTGCGTGCATTGCGGCTTCTGCCTCGCCACCTGTCCCACCTACCAGATTCTCGGCAACGAACTCGACTCGCCACGCGGTCGCATCTATCTGATGAAGCAGGTGCTCGAAGGGGCGTCGCCGACGGCCAAGACCCTGCTCCACCTCGACCGCTGCCTGACCTGCCGCAACTGCGAAACCACCTGCCCTTCGGGCGTCGAATACGGCAAGCTGCTCGACATCGGTCGCCACATCGTGGAAGACAAAGTCGGACGCGGCATCGCCGAGTCCGCGACACGCGCTGCGCTCAAGACCGGCCTCGGCTCGCCCATGCTGTTCAACAGCGCCTTGAAGCTCGGCCAGGGAGTACGCGGCCTCATGCCCCGTTTTCTGAAGTCGCGCGTTCCGCCCACGGAGACCGCAGGCGCCTGGCCCGCCCCACGCCACCCTCGCCACATGCTGGTCTTGCAAGGCTGCGTGCAGCCTGGTCTCAAGCCCAACATCAACGCTGCCGCCGCGCGCGTGCTCGACCGCATCGGCATCTCGCTGGTCGCCGCGGACGAGGCCGGCTGTTGTGGCGCGCTGGCGCACCACCTCAACGACACCGAGGCAAGTCTCGCCGCCGCGCGCCGCAACATCGACGCCTGGCTGCCGCATCTCGAGGCTGGGGCGGAAGCCGTCGTGATGACCGCCTCGGGCTGCGGCGTGATGGTGAAGGACTACGGCTGGCTGCTGCGCCACGACCCCGCCTACGCCGACAAAGCTGTCCGCATCTCCGCCGCCACACGGGACATTTCGGAAATCCTCGCCGCGGAACGCGACGCACTAAAATCACACACCGCACACCACTCACCGCTCACCGGCAAGCGCATCGCCTACCATCCACCCTGCACCCTGCAGCACGGACAGAAACTCGGCGGCGACGTCGAGGCGTTGCTGGCGCAAGCCGGTTTCGAGCTCACGCCGGTGGCGGAGAAACATCTGTGCTGCGGCTCGGCCGGTACCTATTCGATCCTGCAGCCCGAGATCGCCGGCGCGCTCAAGACCCGCAAGCTCGGCCATCTGCAAGCCGGTGCGCCGGAGATGATCGCGACCGCCAACATCGGCTGCCTGACCCACCTGCAATCGGCCAGCCCGATCCCGGTACGGCACTGGGTGGAACTTTTGGACGAGACGATGGCCGCATCCTGACTGCCATCAGGAGCACGTCATGATCTTCAAACAGCTGTTCGAGCCCATTTCCAGTACCTACACCTATCTTCTGGGGTGCGAGAAAACCGGCCAGGCCCTTTTGATCGACCCGGTTCTGCCGGCCTGGGAGCGCGACCTGGCCACGGTCAACGCACTCGGACTGAAACTCGCGTTCACGCTGGAAACGCATATCCACGCCGACCACATCACCTCGGCCAATAAACTCAAGGCCATCGCCGGCAGCCGCATCGCCGGTCCCGCGCTCGACCGGCTGCCGTGCACCGAGGTCGGCATTGTCGAAGGGACGCCGTTCAAAATGGGTTCGATCGAACTCGCACCGATTCACACGCCCGGCCATACCGACAACCACTTCGCCTACCTGCACGATGGGCGCCTCTACAGCGGCGATGCCCTCCTGATCGAGGCCTGCGGCCGCACCGACTTCCAGAACGGCGACGCGACCGCGCTGTATCACTCGGTACGCGGCAAGCTGTTCGCGCTCGATGACGATACGCTGGTCTATCCCGCCCACGATTACGAGCAGCGCCACATCAGCACCATCGGTCAGGAGAAGGCGCGCAACCCCCGGCTTGGCGGTGACCGGACGCTGGACGATTTCGTCCGGCTGATGGGCGAGCTGAAGCTCGCCTACCCCAAGTTCATCGACTATGCCGTGCCCGGCAACCGCGAATGCGGTACCTGCCCGCCTGGCGTACCGGACCATTTGCAGCAGTATTGCGCGCAGATCACGGAAAGCCGCCAGGGCTGACTGGGTTTGGATCGGCCCTGTCCAAAATGAACGAGCGGGCTAGGGCTGGAGATCGCCGGGCCGATTGAGATTGGCAAAGGCCGCTGCGTCGAAACGCACGGTGGTCGAGGACAGTTCCGCCTGCCAATGACGCACCGCGCGTTCGCCACGTGCCAGGTAGCCGGCCAGATGCTCGCGCTGGTCGGTATGCACCAGGAAGCAGCTGTGGTGTATGCGCGTGTCATCCTCTGCCACCGCCAGCGGCACACCTTCCAATTGCGCCGCACCCAGCAGGCGAAATGCCAGGTCGGCAGGCAGGTGCGGCGTATCGCACGGAACGACCAACAGCCAGTCGGTCGTCACCGCCTGCAACGCCGCCAGCACGCCTGCCAGCGGGCCCGGGTAGTCGGGCAGGGTGTCGGGCAGGACGCGCCGGCCATAGGCCGCGTAACGCTCGAGATTGCGATTGGCGCTGATGACGATCTCCCCGACCTGCGGCGCCAGCACGGCCAATACCCATTCGACCAGCGGACGGCCCTGATAGTCGACCAGCCCCTTGTCCGCGCCGCCCATGCGGCGACCCTGCCCGCCGGCCAGGATGACAGCCGCCACGTCCTGCATGCCGGGGGCGTCAGCGGTGGCCATACAGGTGGAAAAGATCCGAACGGTCGCCGGGGCGGGCACCGTCCCACACCTTGACCCAGTCGGGCGCGATATGTGGTTCTACATCGCGCTGCCGCGTCTCCACCAGCAGCCAGCCGCAGCCGATGTCGGCCGGCGCGAGCATGCGTCCGCTGTGGTAGGCCAGCAGCAGGCGCTGCTGGCTGCGCACCTGGTAGGTCTGGATGCATTCCGTCGGCGGCACCCGTGCCGCCAGCACCGCGCCCACGCTGGCGTAGGAGAGGCGCTGGTCGAGCGGCGCCTGGAACAGCGCCATCAGCAGTCCCCAGCTGAAAGTCATGCCGGCCGTCCACACCAGGATCGGGCGCAGCGGCGAACGGCGAATGCGGACGAGGAACACAACCCACGCCAGCGTGACGACGATGCCCAGCGCGAGCGCCCACGGACGCAGGACGCCCACGCCCGTCATGCCCAATCGGGTCAGCCGCGCCGCCAGCCGCGCCGGGCTGCCCAGATCGTGTGCGCTCCAGTAGACCCACAGGACCAGCGCCAGAAAACCGAACAGCATGATGCCGAACCACAGCAGGGCATAGGCGGCACCGCGCCGCAGGGTGTAGAGGCCGGACGCCCCCAGCAAGGCGAGCGGCAGCAGCAGAATGAGGCCTTGTTCCTCGCCGGGATCGGTGTCGAAGACATACAGGGCGAGCAGGCCCAGCAGCGCGCCTACCGGCAGCACGATGCCCGGCGTGCGCCACTGACGCCGGCCGCGATAGAGCGCCCAGGCGGCCAGCGGCCACGCCGGCCAGGCATACCAGCCGAGAATGCCCAGGTAGAACGCCGGGCGCAGAGGCGCATCACCCAGCCAGCGCTGCAGGTTGAGCGCCTGCTTGAGCGGAATGGCCTGTGTGGTCAGGTAGGTCAGCCATGCCGCGCTTGCCGCCAAGGCAAGGCCCACCCCCCATGCCAGTGCACGCCGTGCCGGCGGCGAACGGAAGGCTTCGAGCAGGCCCGGCAATCCCATCGCCAACAGCAGGAACAAGGCCGCTTCCGCCGCGCCGCCGGCAAGCAGCATCAGGATGGCGCCGGCGCCCAGCGCCCAGCCGCCGCGCGGACCCTGGGGCAGGGTGGCGATGCCGTGCAGCATGATCGCGGCGGCGGCGAACTGCGCGGTTGCCGCATTGAGTTCATGGCCGCGAACCAGGAGTCCCATGCAACCCAGCAAGGTGAGCGCGGCGGCCCACGCGGTTTCCGCGCCATACAGTGCGCGGGCCGTACGCGCAATGAAGAACAACGCCAGCGCGATGAACAGTCCCGAAGCGAGGCGCGCGCCATCGGCCAGACTCAGAAAGGACGACGTCAGCCAGGCGGTGGCGGTGGCCACCCAGTAGTAGAGGGGCGGCGTAGCCGACACGGACTGCGGGGCGGTGCCACTTTTCAGCAGCAGCCACAATTGCACGAAGTGCTCGCCATCGCCGCCTTTCCAGGGCGCGTGTCCAACCAGCCCGGGCAACAGCCACGCCGCGCAGAGCAGCAACAGCCCAAGCCGGGCAAGAGGAAGCGGATGCTTATTGAACAATTTTGAGAAGCTGGCCCGGTCGGGGTTCGCCATCAGGGTAGAGATCGTTCATCAGGCGCAATTGGCCTTCGGCCTCGCCCCCCAGCGGAGACTGCCGCGCCAGCGCGGCCATCGTCAGGCCGGGGCGGGTCGTGAGGAGTTGCAGGACATAGGGACGGGCGACCAGCTTCTCGGCCGGCGTGATCGCACGGAAGCTGTTGATCGCCGCCCGCAGGGCGCTGCGTTCGCGCTCATAGGTGGCCGTGTCCCGGGTCATGCCGGCAATCAGGTATTGCGTGCCGTTGAACACCACGACCGCCACCACCACCGGCTTGCCCTGCTGGGCGCCCGCGGCAAATGCGGCCGGGAAACCGCCCAGGTGACCGGTATCATAGCGCGCCCCCGCATCCAGCTTGACCCCTTTCTGCGCGGTCTCCAGCGGATTGTCGTTCTTCGGTCCCTGTACCAGCTCGACCAGGGCATCGCCTTGGGGGCTGGTCGCCACGACCCGGTCAGGTCGGTTCTGCACACGCCAGTCCGGCGGAAACTGGATCGCCATGCCCAGTTTTTCATGCAGCAGGGCATTGTCGCGGATCACGCCCTGATCGGGACTGTCACCGAAATAAAGTCCCGGCAGCTTCTGCAGATAGTCGTTGCGGCCTTCGCGTGGTTGGGACACGCGGTATTTGTTCGCCTCGGCCACCACCTGCCCGAGGCGTGCATCGTTACGGGGATGCGTATCGAATATTCCGTGATAGGTGGCTTGCGGCGGGCGCCCGCTGCGGGTGGCCTGTTCGGCGGAATACCGTTCCTGGTTTTTCAGCACGCCGATGACGTCGATCATCGCCCGCGGGTCGTAGCCGGTTTTCGCCAGATACGCTGCACCGAGCCGATCCGCTTCCAGTTCGTGCTCGCGGCCATAGCCGGCGGTCCAGGCTTGCGCCAGTGTTTGCAGCAGGGCGGAGCCCGCCTGATTACCCAGTTCCGGGACCAGAATCGAGCCCAGCGCCGCACCGGGACCCGCCATGGTGGGCGCGCTTTGCAGACGTATACCGTGGCGTGCGGTGACATGGCCGATCTCGTGGCCGACCACACCCGCCAGCTCGGCTTCGGAATTCAGGTACGCCAACAGTCCGCGCGTGATGTAGACATAACCGCCGGGCAGCGAAAAAGCATTGACCTCGGGACTGTCGACCACGGTGAAATGCCATGACAGGCCCGGGCGTTCGCTCTGTTTTGCCAGTCGCTGGCCCACTCCGTTGACGTACGCCTGCAGCGCGGGATTATCCAGGGCCGCGTATTCCTTCAACACCGCCAGGTTGGCCTGGGCGCCCATCTGGATTTCCTGCTGTTCTGACATCGACACGAAGTCCCGGTCCCCGTTGACCGGATTTTGCGCGCAACTGGCCAGCGCCAGCGCGCCTAAAGCGGTCACTGCGATACGGCGAAATACTCGGGACGTCACATCTGCCTCTTTCTCGGGATGGCGCGCACGAAATGATACCGTCGTCGTGCCGCAAAAATGCAAAAAGCGGCCGAAGCCGCTTTGGATTGCATACGCAGTTTCGCGCAGGCCTGCTTACTTCATGCCGTAACGCTGGCGGAATTTCTCGACACGTCCGGCGGTATCGACGATCTTCTGCTTGCCGGTATAGAACGGATGGCAGGACGAGCAGACTTCGACGTGCAGCTTGTCCTTGCCCAGCGTGGAGCGGGTGACGAACGTGCTGCCGCACGAGCAGGTGACGGCGACTTCTTTGTAATTGGGGTGAATGCCGGCTTTCATGGCAATTCCTTCGGGTTGAATTCGGAGAACGGGAGAGTATAACGGAGCGGCACCCGGCGCGCAAGCGATGGGCACCGCTCGCCGAAGGGCGCGCAGTTCTCCGATAACGTCAGCCGCGCCGCATCGAATCGAAGAACTCGTTGTTGTTCTTCGTCGCACGGATCTTGTCGAGCAGGAATTCCATCGCCTCCATGTCGTCCATCGGGTACAGCAGCTTCCTGAGCACCCACACCTTTTGCAGGATGTCGTGCGGCATCAGGAGCTCCTCGCGGCGGGTGCCGGAGCGGTTGACGTTGATCGCCGGATACTGGCGTTTCTCGGCCATCTTGCGGTCGAGGTGGATTTCCAGGTTGCCGGTGCCCTTGAATTCCTCGTAGATCACGTCGTCCATGCGGCTGCCGGTGTCGACCAGGGTGGTGGCGAGAATGGTGAGGCTGCCGCCTTCTTCGATGTTGCGCGCCGCGCCGAAGAAGCGCTTGGGCTTCTGCAGCGCGTTGGCATCGACGCCGCCGGTGAGCACCTTGCCGGAGGCCGGCTGCACGGTGTTGTAGGCACGCGCCAGACGGGTGATGGAATCGAGCAGGATCACCACATCCTTCTTGTGCTCGACCAGACGCTTGGCGCGCTCGATCACCATTTCGGCCACTTGCACATGCCGGCTGGCGGGTTCGTCAAAGGTCGATGCCACGACCTCGCCGCGCACGGTACGGCTCATCTCGGTCACTTCTTCCGGACGCTCGTCGATCAGCAGCACGAACAGCACGACGTCGGGATGGTTGGACGTGATGGCGTGCGCGATGTGCTGCAGCATCACCGTCTTGCCGGATTTCGGCGGCGCCACCAGGAGGCCGCGCTGGCCCTTGCCGATCGGCGCGACGATGTCGATCACGCGGCTGGTGATGTTTTCCTCGGCCTTGATGTCGCGCTCGAGCTTGAGCGGCTTGTCCGGGTGCAGCGGCGTGAGGTTCTCGAACAGGATCTTGTTCTTGCTGGCTTCGGGCGGCTCGCCGTTGATCAGGTCAAGCTTGGTCATCGCCGAATAGCGCTCGCCGTCCTTCGGCGTGCGGATCTCGCCTTCGATCTTGTCGCCGGTATGCAGGTTGAAGCGGCGGATCTGCGACGGCGACACGTAGATGTCGTCGGTGTTGGCGAGGTACGAGGACTCCGGCGATCTCAGGAACCCGAAACCGTCCGGCAGCACTTCCAGCACACCGTCGCCGTAGATGCTCTCGCCGCGCTTGGCCAGGGTTTTCAGGATGGTGAAGATCAGTTCCTGCTTGCGAAAACGGTTGGCATTGTCGATACCGTTGGCGGCGGCAAGCTCGAGAAGCTCGGTAATGGGTTTCTGCTTGAGTTCGGAAAGATGCATGGGATGGGCCTGGGTGGGCTCGCTTGAAAGAGCCGGACGTGAGGGAGAAGCGAAGCCGGACGGTACTGCGAAGCGGCGGCGCGTCGATGCGCCGTCCGGTTGAAACGTATTAGATATTGCTGTCGACGAAGGCGGTGAGTTGCGATTTGGACAGGGCGCCGACCTTGGTGGCTTCGACATTGCCGTTCTTGAAGATCATCAGGGTGGGGATGCCACGAATGCCGAACTTGGGCGGGGTGGCCTGGTTTTCGTCGATATTGAGCTTGCACACCTTGAGCTTGCCGGAATATTCCTTGGCGACTTCGTCCAGAATCGGCGAGATCATCTTGCAGGGGCCGCACCAGTCCGCCCAGTAATCCACCAGCACGGGCACACCGGCCTGCAGGACTTCCTGTTCGAAAGAATCGTCGGATATGTAATGAACATGCTCGCTCATCGGTGAAGCTCCTAGTTTAGAAGTAGGGGTAGCCGGATACGGCCTGGGCAGTTTGGGAAGATGGTAATGCTGGAAAATTCGGTTTTGTGCCGATATGCTACATCAAAATTGCCGCCTGCAAGCATCCGGGCATTTATCAACTCATCAGGGTAATTACGAATGACATACGTTGTAGCCGACGCCTGCGTGAAGTGCAAATATACCGATTGTGTCGATGTCTGTCCGGTCGACTGCTTTCACGAAGGCCCCAACTTCCTCGTCATCGACCCGGAGGAATGCATCGACTGCACCCTGTGCGTAGCCGAATGCCCGGTCGAAGCCATTTTCGCCGAAGACGACGTTCCGGACGATCAACGCGCCTACATTGCGCTCAACGCCGACCTTGCCAAGGTGTGGAAAGTCATCATCGAGAAGAAGGATCCGCTACCTGACGCCGACGAGTGGGCCGGCGTCAAGGACAAGCGCCAGTACCTGGAGCGCTGACGCGCTTGGAAACCCTGGGCGGTCCGGCACTGCCGCACGCCGTCGCCCGCCACCTGCTCGACCAGCATGCCGACCGCCTGCCCGATCTCTCCGGCCTGACGGTACTTGTCCCCAATCATCGCGCCGGACTCGATCTTGCCCGCGCGCTGGCACAGGGCGCGGGCCGACCCGTTCTGATCCCGCCGCACCTCACCCCGCTGAAAAGCTGGGCTGAAAGCACTCTGATGGGCACAAGCCTGGCTGACGGTCGCGCCGAGCCGCAGGCGAGAAGGCTGGCGCGGCTGCACGGTGTGCTTCGGCACCAGGATTGGCTAGGGGCAGTCGATAAGTGGGCACTCGCTAATGAACTCCTGCTACTGGCCGACGAACTGTCTGCCGCGCGGCTGGGCGACGCCATTGGATCGCGTATTCGCGCACTGCATGGGGGAGCTCTCGACCGGGAAACCGCGCTGATCGAGGGCGTGTGGCAGGCGCTCAATACCGACGGCAGCGATCCGCAGGCGCACTATGCGCGCGCACTCGACACCCTGTTCGAACAGCTTCGCGCCGCGCCCCGGCCAGTCTATGGCTACGCGCTCGGCATGCTCACCGCCGTCGAACAACGGTTTCTCACACGCTGTGCCGAGCATGTTCCGCTCACACTGTTCGAACAGGACACCGGCGATGACGTGGCCTTCGCTCTGCGGCAGGCCTGGCAGGAGACCGCGCCGCCGCTGCGCGAGCGCGCCGCCCTGCTGGCACAGCACTGCCCCGCCTCGCCGCTGCAGGCCCGCATCACGCTCAGCCCGGCGCCGCACCTCGAAGCCGAGGCGCGCGCCGTTGCCACCTGGGTGGCCGGCCAGCTGCAGGCCGGCCGGCAGGGCATCGCGCTGATCGCGCTCGACCGCGAAACCGCGCGCCGGGTGCGCGCGCTGCTCGAGCGCATGGACGTGCTGGTGGCCGACGAGACCGGCTGGACGCTATCGACCACGGCCGCCGCCGCCGTGATCGACCGCTGGCTGGAATGCGTGGCGAGCGACTTTCCGCACATCGAACTGCTGGACCTGCTGAAATCGCCGTTCGTGCTGGGCGAACCCAGCGCACGCCAGGATCAGGTACTCGCATTCGAACTGGCACTGCGCCGGCACGGGGTATCGCAAGGCATGACCGACATGCAGCGACTGGCGCACCGCGAGTTCGCCGCACTTCCCGTCTGGCTGGCCGCACTGGCCGACGCCCGGCGAGGCTTCGTCCAGACCCGTGCCCCGCTGGCGGTCTGGCTCGGCCGTCTCGTCGAAAGCCTCGGCAAGCTGGAGGCCACCGCATCCCTCAAGGCCGACGCCGCCGGTACCCGCGTGCTCGACACGCTCGACACCCTGCGCCGCGACCTGGCGGACGACGGCGAAAAATACGGCTTCGGCGAATGGCGGCGCTGGCTCAATCTGGCACTGGAGTCGGAAAGCTTCATCGACGCCAGCGTGGCCAGTCCCATCGTGCTGACCTCGCTGCCCGCCGCGCGCGGCCGTCTTTTCGACGCGGTGGCGGTGATCGGCGCCGACGCTCGTCACCTGCCTGCCCACCCCACCCCCGGCCTGTTCAGCCAGGCTACCCGCATGCAGCTCGGCCTGCCTACCCCGGCCGACGAGGCACGCGCCGCCACCGCCGATCTGATGGCATTGCTGACGCAGGGGCCTGCCCTGCTGAGCTGGCAGGCCTGGAACAATGACGAGCCCAATCCCGCTTCCTCGCTGGTGCTGCGGTTGCAGGCCCTGCACCAGGCCGCATGGGGTACGGCCCTGCCGACACAAACCATCGGCGTGCCGCCTGCCCAATCCAGTCCGCTGCCCGGCGCATCCGCGCAACCTGCGCCGACGGTCTCGGCCGCGCAGCTGCCGCGCCATTATTCGCCCACCGCCTACCAGACCCTGCTCGATTGCCCCTACCGGTTTTTTGCACGCAGCGTACTCGGCATCCGCGAGCTCGACGAGGCCGACGAGGCGCTCGACAAGAGCGATTACGGCAACGCGCTGCATCGTATCCTCAAGGCCTTCCACGACAGCCGTCCGCCGCTTGAACGCGACGCCGCGCTGGCCCGGCTGAATGCGGTTTCGGCCGCCGAATTCGCCGCGCTGCCAGCATGGACCGCCGCCGCCTGGCGCAGCAAGTGGGACAAAATCCAGCCGGCCTACCTCGACGCCTGGCTGGCCCACGCGTCCGCTGGCTGGCGCTACGAATCCGGCGAAACCGATTTCGCGGTGCCGTACCCCATTGCCGGACTCGGCGAAGTCACCCTGCACGGTCGCGTCGACCGCGTCGATGCAAAAGACGACACCCGCTACGTGATCGACTACAAGACCAGCGCCGCGCAGAGCCTCAGGAAAAAACTCAAGGCGCCGGACGAAGCCGTGCAGCTGCCGTTCTACGCCTGGCTGTGCGACGCCGCCGCCGCCTACCTGCCGGTCAACGAAGCGCCCATCGTGCCGCTCGAACTGGACGGCGAAACCGACGTCGAGGCCATCAGCCGCCGCCTGCCCGACCTGCTCGAGGCCATCGCCGCAGGCGCCAGGCTTCCCGCCCATGGCATCGACGGCGTATGCGCATACTGCGAAGCGCGCGGACTGTGCCGCAAGGGAATGTGGCATGAGTGAGCCGCTGGATAACGCCATTGCCCTGTCCCCCGCCCGCTCGGCGGTGGTGGAAGCCTGCGCCGGCAGCGGCAAGACCTGGCTGCTGGTGTCGCGCATGCTGCGCCTGCTGCTGGCCGGCGCGGCGCCGTCGGAACTGCTGGCGATCACCTTCACGCGCAAGGCGGCGCAGGAGATGACCGATCGGCTGCATGAATGGCTGCGCGTGCTGGCGCTGGCGGATGACGCGACGGTGCGCGAATTTCTGCGCGCGCGCGCAGTGCCGGACACCGAGATCGACGCGATGCTACCGCGCGCGCGCGGCCTGCTGGAAGCCGTGCTGACCGCGCAGCCAGGGCCGACGGTGACGACCTTTCACGGCTGGTTTCTTGATCTCTTGAAACGCGCGCCGCTGGAAGCCGGCTTGCCATGGGGCGCGCCGCTGCTGGAACGCGAAAGCCAGCTGCTGAACGAAGTGCGCGATCGCCAGTTCAACCGCTGGGCCGCCGCTCCGGACACCGCCGAAGGCGCCGCGCTGCTGGCGCTGCTGGCCGACATCGGCGAGCACAACCTGCGCACACTGTTGAAGCATTTCGTCCAGGCGCGCGCGGAATGGTGGGCCTATACCGACGGCGCGGCCGATCCAGTGAGCCATGCGCTGGAACAGTTGCGGCCGCTGTTGCACGCCGACCTGGACAGCGATCCCGTATCAGCGTTCTGGGCCGATGAATCAATGGCAGCCCGTGTGAAGCGGGTCGGCCTTGCGCTGGAAAAAGGCAGCAAGAGCGAACAGGCGCGCGCGCCGGAAATCCGGCGCAGCCTGGATCTGCCGCCCGACGACGCCCATGCCGCGCTGATGAAGCACCTGATGACGGCAGGCAAGCGGCGCAAGAAGCAGGCGACCAGGGAACTCGAAAAAGCGCTCGGGGTGGATTTCGACACGTATCTGCGTGACCTCGACACGCTGGAAACCGCGCTCGAAACCCTGACCGCGATCCAGACCGACATTCGCATCTGGGTCCTCAATCGCCACGGTCTGCTGCTCGGTCACGCGCTGATCGCGGCCTATCAGGAGGCCAAGTCGCAGCAGGGCGTGATCGACTTTGCCGATGCCGAATGGCAGGCCTGCCGCCTCCTTGCCAGCGAGGAGCACGCTCCGGCGCTGGCGCTGAAGCTAGACGCACGCTACCGGCACCTGCTGCTCGACGAATTCCAGGACACCAATCCGCTGCAGTGGCAGGCGCTGTCGACCTGGCTGCTTGAGGCACACGGCGCCGACAGCAGCATGACCGTCTTCATGGTGGGCGACCCCAAGCAGGCGATCTACCGCTTCCGACGCGGGGAGGCACGGGTGTTCGACGCGGCGGCGGATTTTCTGGCCACGCATTTCGACGCCACCCGCTTCAGCACCGACATGACGCGCCGGCTGGCGCCGTCGGTGGTGGCGGCGATCAATCCGGTATTCGCCGACGTGGCAGGATTTGCCGCCCACACCTACGCGCCAGAAAACGCCGACCGCCCGGGCGCGCTGCGCAGCCTGCCGGTACAGGCGGAAAAAACCAAAGCCGCCATGGCCGATGGCCTGCTCCACACGGGGACTCCGGTCCACTACGCGGCCTCCGGCCGCGTGTGGGGTCGACTGCGCAACCCGCTCACCACTCCGCAGCCGGAAGTCGACGACCGCGCCGTGCATGAGGAGGCACGGCAGTTTGCACAGGTATTGCGCGACGAGGTGCTGGGTCGCTGGGGTGTGATGGATGGCGGAAGCCCGCGTGCGGCACGCCCGGGCGACGTGATGGCGCTGGTCAGGAAACGTACGCACCTGCATCTGTACGAACGCGAACTGGAAGCGGCGCGCATCCCGTTCATCACCTCGCGCCGCGGCGGCCTGCTGCATGCGCTGGAAGCGCGGGATGTGATTGCGCTGCTCGAAACGCTGCTGCTGCCTCACGCCGACCTGAAGCTGGCGCACGTGCTGAAAAGCCCGGTGTTCGGCTGCAGCGACGAGGACCTGCTGTGGGTGTTCGCGCCGCGACCGCCGGACGAAACACGCGGCTGGGAGCGGCTGGCCACCCTGATCCATCAGCCCGATTGTCCACCCACCCTGGCACGCGCCGCGCCCCTGCTCGGTCGCTGGCGAGCGCATTGCGGCACGTTGCCGGTACACGACCTGCTCGACCGCATCTATTTCGAAGGTGACCTCGAAGCGCGTTATGCCGACGCCGTGCCGGAGGCGATGCGGCCGCAGGTCGCCGCCAACCTGCGCGCCTTCATGCAACTGGCGCTGACGCAGGACGCAGGACGCTACCCCACGCTGGCCGGCTTCATCCGCGAACTCGCCAGTCTGGTCGACGATGCCGACGCCGCACCCGGCGAAGGCCTGGCCGCCGACGGCGAGAACGCGGTTCGCCTGCTGACCATCCACGGTGCCAAAGGGCTGGAAGCGCCCATCGTCTGGCTGCTGGGCGGCAGCGACCACCAGAAAGGCATGAGCTACGCCGTGCTGGCGCCATGGCCTCCCGAAGCGTCGCGGCCAGTGCATTTTTCCCTCTTCGGCAGGCAGGAGGAGCGCGGCGCATGCCGCGAAGCCTGGTTCGAGGAAGAAGCCGGGCTGGCCCAGCGCGAATCCGACAATTTGCTGTATGTCGCACTCACCCGCGCCGAACAGGCGCTGGTCGTAAGCGGAGACGCGGAGAAAAACGCATGGCTGCAACGCGTCGATGCTGCGTGGCGGAATCTGGGCCTGCCGGCCGACCTGCCTCCCACAACCACCCGGACGGTGGATCGCCTCCTGCCACCGCCCCCCATCGACGCCCCGGCAATCGGGCAGCGCGTCGGCACGCCGGTGACGAACCCGGCCGCGGCAAGTGGCGAACTCTTTCACGCCTGCCTGGAACACCATGCGCCACCCGGAAGCCCGCGCGACCTGGCGGCGCTGGCGACGCGTCTGGGGCTCGAAAACCGGCTGGACGCCATCGAATCCGCCGCCCGCACACTGCTGGCGCAGCCACATCTGGTGCGCTTTTTCGACCCCGCGCAGTATCGGCGCGCGTACAACGAACTGGCGCTGCTCGATGGCCTCGGCTGCTTGCAGCGGCTCGACCGTGTGGTGGAACGCGACGATTCGGTGTGGCTGATCGACTATAAAACCGGCGACGACAGCCTCACGCTATCCGACGTCGAGCTGGCCGAGCGCCACCGCCCACAACTGGCGGGGTATCGCACCCTGCTGGCGGCACTGTATCCCGGCAAGCCCCTCCATACCGTCTTGCTGCTGGCCGACGGACGGCTGATCGAACTGAACAGCGTATAAATACAGCCCTGCTTCACTGTTATTAGGACCGCAACCTTGATCGACAAGCCTTTTTCCGAATCCTGCGTACAAAACCGCGACCCCATTCTGGCGATATTGCGCACGCTGTTCGCCGATCGCCGGCATGTGCTCGAAATCGGCAGCGGCACCGGCCAGCATGCCGTGTATTTCGGGGCCGCCCTGCCGCATCTCATCTGGCAGACCGCCGACGTGCCGCAGCATCACTCCGGCATCCAGGCCTGGCTTGAAGAGGCCGCACTGCCCAATGTGTTGCCGCCGCTGGCGCTCGACGTCAACGACACCGCCTGGCGCAGCGGCCACTATGACGCGGTGTTTTCCGCCAACACCCTGCACATCATGGGCTGGCCCGAGGTGGAAAGATTCTTCGCGGGCGTGGGCGCAGTGCTGGGAGCCGGCGGCATCCTGACGGTATACGGCCCGTTCAACTATGGCGGCCACTACACGTCGGAGAGCAATGCCCGCTTTGACGCCTGGCTGAAGGCACGCGACCCGGCTTCGGGCGTACGCGATTTCGAGGCAGTGGATGCATTGGCGCGTTCGCAGGGTCTGCTTCTGCAGCAGGACATCGCCATGCCGGCCAACAATCGCACACTGGTGTGGCGCATGGCGGACTGAATTCCACTTTGCCTTGCGGGGCGCTTTGCTATAACACAACCATTAAGAAGCTGGTTGGGGAACTTGAATGCGCATCGCCGAATTGATCCAGCGCTGGGGCCAGGAGGGGCATGCGCACCCGGATGCGCGCACCTATACGGTTCACTTGCCATTGCGTGATGCCGCCCGCGTCGAAGCGCTGCACGTGATGTATCCCGACTGCAGCGACTCCCAACTGATAGCCGACCTGATCCGGGCCGCCCTCGACGAACTCGAGGTTGCCATGCCCTACATACCGGGCAACCGCATCATTGCCGAAGACGACTATGGCGATCCGATCTATGAGGATCTTGGTCCCACCCCGCAGTTCTATTCGCTGTCGCATGAGATCCTGCGCAAGCTGGCCGCGCCGCCCATGGACAAGTAGCTGTCGAATTAATTTACATATCGCGCTGCGCCGCGTTGGCCCAAACAAGCCAGCGCCTTGTTTCTTATGGTGTTTATTTCCTGGCACGACGATTGCTGCCCTTCCTCTTACAACAACCCTGACTGCGAACACCATGTATCTCGGCCCGGCTTTTCTCTTCGCAGCATTTGCCAGTCTGTTTTATGTTCCCGGCTTTCTGGACATGCCACTGGGAATGCTTACTTCGCGTCAGCTCATCTCGGAATTGCTGTTTCTCGTCTTTGCGCTGATTGCGCTAGCCGCGCTGGCACGCTCGATCGAACTCGACCCTGTGTGGCCATGGCGGCCGGGATTCCGCCGCCTGCTGAACGTACTGCTGGGGCGCGCGCAGTAGACCCAGCCATCTATTTGCAGCAAGCCCGGCATAAAATAGCGGCTTTCCGTCCTACCCCGCCGCCATGCCCGTCAACCTTACCGCTCCCGACCCTGCCTCACTGCTGCCCGTTGCCGGCGTACGGCTCGGCATCGCCTCCGCCGGCATCAAGAAGCCGGGGCGGCGCGATATCACGCTGATCGAGCTCGCTGCCGGCAGCCAGGTCGCCGGCGTGTTCACGCAAAACCGCTTCTGTGCCGCACCGGTCACGCTGTGCAAGCAGCATCTGGCGACGGGAAACATCCGCGCGCTGGTGATCAACACCGGCAACGCCAACGCCGGGACTGGCGAGGAAGGCCTCGCGCGGGCTCGCCAGACCTGCGACGCCGTGGCACAACTGATGGGGTGCGCCACCGATAACGTGCTGCCATTTTCCACCGGCGTCATCCTGGAACCGCTGCCGGTCGACAAGATCCTGCCGGCCCTGCCTGCCGCGCAGGCCGACCTTGCGCCAAATCACTGGAGCGATGCCGCGCACGCGATCATGACCACCGACATCGTCGCCAAAGGCGCCTCGCGCCAGATATCGATCGGCGGCAAGGCAGTAACGGTGACGGGCATCGCCAAGGGGTCCGGCATGATCCACCCCAACATGGCGACCATGCTGGGTTTTGTCGCGACCGACGCAGCGATCGCCGTGTCCCTGATGCAACAGTTGGTCAAAGAAGTGGCCGACGTGTCGTTCAACTGCGTCACTGTCGACGGCGACACCTCCACGAATGACAGCTTCATCCTCATCACCTCCGGCCAGGCCGGCAATACCGAAATCGCCAGCGCCACCGGCGCCGATTACGCCGCGCTGAAGACGGCATTGAGCGAGGTCGCCATCGAGCTCGCGCAGGCCATGGCGCGCGACGGCGAAGGCGCGACCAAGTTCATGACCATCGCCGTCGAGGGAGGACGCGACCGCGCCGAATGCAAGCAGATCGCCTATGCCATCGCACGCTCGCCCCTGGTGAAGACGGCTTTCTTCGCCAGCGATCCCAACCTCGGCCGCATCCTCGCCGCCATCGGGTATGCCGGCGTGACGGATCTCGACGTCAATGCACTGAAGGTCTGGCTCGGCGACGTGCTGGTGGCGGAACATGGCGGCCGCGCTACCAGCTACACCGAGGCGCAGGGTGCGGCGGTGATGCGGGAAGCCGAGATCACCGTGCGCGTCGCGCTGAATCGCGGCACTGTGAATGCCACCGTATGGACCTGCGACTTCTCCTACGATTACGTGAAAATCAACGCGGAGTACCGCACCTGATGCCATGAGCGTGCAGCTGACCGTCGAGCAGACTGCCTTTCTGCAAGGCCCGTTGTCGATGAACGTCGGTGCGGTGGGCCGCGACGGTTGGCCATGCGTGTGTCGGGCACAGGGCGTGATGGTGGCGCGCGACCGGCGAACGCTGACGGTATTGCTGTCGGCCAGCCGCGGGCGTGCAGTGATCGACGCAGTCGACGCGGGAAGCGGGATCACACTGGTGGTCAGCCGCCCATCCACCCATGCCACCCTGCAACTCAAGGCGTCCGCGGCCACGCGCGCGACCACTGGCGCGGCCCAGCGCGCATGCAGCGCACGCTGTGTGGCAGCGTTCGCCGACGAACTGAAAGGACTGGGCTACGGCGCAGGGCTGGAACAGGCGCTGGCCGCGCTCCTGCCCACGGACGACCTGCTGGCGCTGCGCTTCGCGCCGGAAATCGTGTTCGACCAGACGCCCGGACCCGACGCCGGGCGTGTGCTGGCGCGTACATGAAGATCTCGCTCGAATCGCTGCGGCCCTGCCTCGACGGCGCGATTCCAGCCGTCGTCGCCACCAGCGCCCAGGACGGCACGCCGAATGTGGCCTATGCCTCGCAGGTGCATTTCGTCGACGCCGAACACGTGGCGCTGTCCTATCAATTCTTCAGCAAGACACGCGAGAACGTGCTCGCGCATCCTTATGCACAGGTGCAGGTGGTCGAGCCCGGCAGCTTCCGCCACTTCCGCCTCAAGCTGCATTACATCCGCACCGAAACCGAAGGTCCGCTGTTCGAATACATGAAGGCGCAGCTCGCCGGCATCGCGGCACAGACCCACATGGACAAGGTGTTCGTGCTGCGCGGTGCGGACATCTACCGGGTGCTCGACATCGAATCCGTCGATCCCCATATCCCACCCCCGCCGCCGCCATCCGATGCACTTCTGAGCCTGCGGCGCACGCTCGACCGCCTGGGCGACACGACCGATCTGTCGGATCTGGCCGACCGCGGACTCGCCGCACTGACCGCCGGCTTCGGCATCCGCCACGCGCTGCTGCTGATGCTGGACGAGGCCGGCGCCGCACTCTATACACTGGGAAGCCTGGGCTATCCGGATTCCGGGATCGGCGCGGAAGTAAAAGTCGGCGAAGGCCTCATCGGCGTCGCTGCACGCGAGCGGATTCCCATCCGCATCAACTACCGCACGGGCGACTATGCGTACCAGACGGCGATGCGCGCAACGCATGCGACCGAACCGCGTATCCCGCTGCCGGTGCTGGCCAATCCGCACAGTCGGATTGCCGTCCCCCTCATCCACGGCGGCCGTCTCCTTGGCGTGCTCTACGCCGAAAGCGAACACGACGCCTTCTTCAGCCATGCCGACGAGGATGCGCTGGTCATCTACGCCCGCCACCTCGCCGCGCTGGTCACGCAGGCCGCGTGCGAGCCGGACGACGCCGAGCCCGCACATGACGAGCCCGCGACGCGCCCGACCGGCGCACCGCTGGCGGTGCGCTACTTCGCCGCCGACCACAGCGTCTTCATCGACAACGACTACCTCATCAAAGGCGTGGCCGGCAGCATCCTGTGGACGCTGCTCAACGAACATGCCCACAACGGTCGCCGCGATTTCTGCAACCGCGAGCTGCGGCGCGACCCGCGCCTGCCGCTGCCTGATTTCGGCGATAACCTGGAGACGCGCCTGATTTTGCTGCAGCGCCGTCTCGCCGAGCGCTGCCCGACGATCGCACTGGAAAAAACCGGTCGCGGCCGCTTCCGGCTGAACATCGGCCGACCGCTGCAACTCAGCGCCTGATCCTTCGTCAGGACGCCGCGAGCGCCTCGCGGCCGACCGCGACCTCTCCCAGCATGCCCTGCACCGCCTCCACCACGGCCTCCACGGTCGGCAGCGCGGCCTGTTCCAGCACCCATGAGGACGCGCCGGGCGCATCCGGCCCGGTCAGCCGCACAACGGGCGCACGCAGGACATCGAACGCCCGGGTGGCTGCCAATGCAGCCAGTTCCGCCGCCATGCCGCAGAGGCCGCTGGCTTCGGTAACGACGACAAGCCGTCCGGTCTTGCGCAGCGAGCGCAGTACCGTCGTTTCATCGAGTGGCTTCAGCGTGCGTAGATCGATCACCTCGGCCGCGATGCCTTGCGCCTGCAACTGCTCGGCAGCCTGCAGGCACACCCCGACCGTCTTGGCATAGCTCACCAGCGTCACATCGGCACCGACGCGGCGCACGGCAGCCAGCCCCAGCGGGACGACATGGTCGGCTACATCGGGCACCTCGCCCTCCTGATGCAGCAGGCCGAGATCGGTGAAAAACACGACCGGGTTGTCGTCGCGGATGGCCGCCTTGAGCAGGCCCTTGAAATCCGCCGCGGTCGACGGCATCACCACTTTCAGCCCCGGCGCATGCGCGAACATCGCTTCCAGGTTGTGGTTGTGCTGCGCACCGACGCACCAGCCGCTGCCGGTCATGCTCATCGCCACCAACGGAAATTCGAACTGTCCGCCCGACAGGTAGCGCAGCTTGCCGGCGCTGTTGACCAGCGCGTCCATCGCATAGGCGAGAAAAGGCGCGAACAGCAGGTCGACCACCGGCCGCAGGCCGCTCGCGGCCGCTCCCACTGCGGTGCCGGCGATAATGGCCTCGGCCAGCGGGGTATTGCGCACACGTGTCGCACCAAAATCCTGCACCAGGTCAGGGCGCTTGGTGGCGACGCCTTCGCCCATCAGGAGCACGCGTTCATCGCGCTGCATTTCCTCGGCAAGCGCCTGATGGATCGCCTGTTCGGTCGTCATTCGGGTCATGAGCGGGCTCCTTGCTCGGCATACACATGATGGGTAAGCGTGCGCGGGTCGGGCCACGCGCTTGCCTGGGCGAAGCGTGCCGCGGCCTCGATACGCGCCGCGACCCGGTCGCGCAACTGCACCAGATCCGCCGCGTCGAGGGCGCCCAGTGCGAGCAGTCGATCCGCCTGCCCTTGCAAGGGATCGCGCGCCTGCCAACGCGCCAGTTCGTCAGCGTCGACATAGGCCTGATCGTCGGGTTCGAAGTGCCCGCGCAATCGGTAGGTCACGAGCTCCAGGAAACGTGGCTGCCCATCCGCACGGATCGCCGCGACCGCGTCGCGTGCGGCCGCATGCACCGCCTCGACGTCATTGCCGTCGACTGTCGCAACCGGCAGCCCGTGGCCTGCCGCCCAGTCAGCGATCGCATTGTCGGGCATGGTCTCGCGGCGGTGCACGAAAGCCTGCCAGTCGTTGTTCTCGCACACGAACAGCAGCGGCAACTGCCATTGCACGGCGAGGTTGAGCGCCTCGTGGAAAATGCCTTCGCAGGCTGCGCCGTCGCCGAAGAACACCGCAACGATCCCGCCCGGTTCGCCCTGCCCCATCTTCTGCGCAAGGGCGACACCGGGCGCCATCGACAGCTCGCCGCCGACGATGGTCGAGGTGAGCACCACGCCGAGCTCCTTCGCCGAAATGTGCAGGCTGCCGCTGCGGCCTCCGCAGTACCCGTCGACGCGGCCCAGCACTTCGGCCATCAGGCGGCCGGGATCGGCACCGCGGGCGATCAGGTGCGCCGCGCTGCGGTGATTCGTGAGAATGCAGTCGCGCGACTCCAGTGCGCCGACCACGCCGACGGCGCAGGCTTCCTGGCCGACACTGGTGCAGGTGCCGGGGGCGCCGCCGCGCTGGAATTCGACGAGCTTCTCTTCATAGGCACGGATCAGCAGCATGGCTTCCAGCCTGCGGAGAGCGTTGGTCATTCCGGCCGCGCTCATTGGGCCACCTGCACCGGCAGGTTTTTCGGCGTCAGATCGAGATAGGGCGTGGCCACCTGGCCACCCGGTGGCACATAGGCCGGCGCCGCCTGACCCTTTGCGCCGAGACTGCGCACATAATGGTAGATCGCCTTGAGATCGGCATCGCTCATGGCCCGCAGCGAAGGGGCCGGCATCGGCGGTCGCATCGGCTGACGTACCCGTTTCAGCCAAGTTGTCTCGTCCATCTGCTGGACCAGCTGACGCAGATTGGCCGGGTAGGTCGTCCCCCACGGCCCATGCCAGCCCATCGCGTCGCCGGTCAGCCATTCGGATTCTGCCACCTGGCCGTCTTTCTGCATGTAGCCCGGGGTATGGCAATCGTTGCATCCGGATGTCTGGATCAGATAGCGGCCATGGCGGATTTCGGCGTCACCCCCCTGGGCCCAGGCTGCAAGGGAAACGAGACTGGCGAGCAGCGCCCCTGCGATTTTCATTGGTGTGTTCATGTTCGCTCCTTCCTGGTTCGCCGGCTGCGCATGCATCCGGACGGAAGGGAGCTTAGGCGGGTTGCAGAACGCGCGTTGATAAGTCTTTGCTAGCGGAAACCTAAATTTTTCCTAAGCCAGCGGCTAGAATCTGCGGATGACCGATCTCGCCACCCTCCTTCCCCGCATCGAGCGGCTGCTCGACCGCCTCGACAGTTCTGCCGCTGCCCACGGCCTCGACTGGAAAACCGTCCGCGCCGCGCGCTGGGCCGCGCAGACGGGCGAACTCAAACCGATTCTGCACCCGCAACGCGTGGCGCTGAAGGATCTGCTGGCGATCGACGAGCAGAAGCAACAGGTCGACACCAACACGCGTCAGTTCGTCACCGGCAAGCCCGCCAACAACGTGCTGCTGACCGGCGCGCGCGGCTGCGGCAAATCCTCGCTGGTGAAGGCCGTGCATGCCAAGTACGCGCCCAAGGGCCTGCGCCTGATCGAAGTGGACAAGGCCGGATTGCCGCAGCTCCCCGATCTGTTCGACCTGCTGGCAGATGCCGATTACCGCTTCATCGTCTTCATCGACGACCTGAGTTTTGCCGAGCACGAGCCCGGCTACGCCAGCCTCAAGGCGGCGCTCGACGGCTCGCTGGCCGGCCCGTCGGACAACGTGCTGATCTACGCCACCAGCAATCGCCGCCACCTGATGCCGGAGTACATGGCGGAAAACCTCGAGACCCGCCACCTCGGCGGCGAAGTGCATCCAGGCGAAGCGACCGAGGAAAAGATCTCGCTGTCCGACCGCTTCGGGTTGTGGGTACCGTTCCACGGCATGGACCAAGACACCTATCTCGCCATCGCGCGGCACTGGGCCGCCACGCTGGGCGCGCCTTCGGACGAGCGCTTCGAACGCGCCGCGCTGCAATGGTCGCTCGGGCGCGGCGCGCGCAATGGCCGGGTGGCGTGGCAATTCGCGCGCGACTGGGCGGGCAAGCAATGACTCGCACGACACGGCGCGAAGACAGCGCGTGGGACCGTTCATGAGCTCGGTGCCCATCACTGAAGTCGCCGCTGCGGTCATCACGCAGCCCGATGGCCGTGTGCTGCTAGCGCGGCGGCCGGCCGGCAAGGCCTATGCGGGCTACTGGGAATTTCCCGGTGGCAAGGTGGAGCCGGGCGAATCGCTGGACGCCGCGCTGTCGCGCGAACTGCACGAGGAACTGGGGATCGTCGTCACCCGTGCCTGTCGCTGGATCACACGCGTATTCGAATACCCCCACGCCACCGTCCGGCTGAATTTTTTCCGCGTGTTCGAATGGCAGGGCACGCCGCATCCGCACGAGGGGCAGGTGTTTTCTTGGCAGTTGCCCGACGCCGTTGAGGTGACGCCGCTGCTGCCGGCCAATTTCCCGATCGTGAAGGCGCTCTCGCTGCCCACGGTGCTGGGGATTTCGCACGCCGAGTCGCTCGGCGTGGACACGTTCCTGGCCCGCCTGGATGTAGCACTCCACAACGGCCTGCGGCTGATCCAGCTGCGCGACAAGACGCTGCCGGAAGAGGCGCGCCTGCACCTCGCGCGCGAGACCGTGCGTCGCGCCCGTTTGCATGGCGCACGCGTGCTGGTCAACGGCCCGCTGGACCTGGCGCGCGCCGCCGGCGCCGACGGCATCCACCTCGATTCGTCCGCAGCCGCCTCATTGACGGCGCGCCCCGATTGCGAATGGGTGGGTGTGTCGTGCCACGACGGCGCCGAACTGGCGCATGCCGCTTCGCTCGGTGCCGATTTCGCGCTGCTGTCGCCGGTATTGCCCACGTTGACGCACCCGGGTGCCGCCACGCTAGGCTGGGACGCTTTCTCGACACTCGCCGCGGCCAGCCCCATTCCGGTATACGGACTGGGCGGACTGGGGCGCGAGGACGTGGCATTGGCGCAGTCGCACGGCGCCCACGGCGTGGCGCTGCTACGCGGGGCATGGACATGAAGCGGGTGCTGCGCCAAGACCGCCCGCAGGGCGAGTACCCTGAGGGGCATAAACACCCTGAAGGGCATGAACGTCTGGCGGCGTACCCCATGCGGGTGCTGGTGCCGTTGCTGTTGATCGTCGTGCTGGCAGCGATCGCGGTGGCAGGCTACTGGCTGAATCGCCCGGCCAAAGCGCAGGCTGTCGCATGTGCCGATCCGGTTGCCGGCTGCCGCTTCAGCCACCACGGCGCCACGGTAACGGCGTATTTTTCGGCTCATCCCAAACCGCTGGAAGCGTTCCGGTTCAGCGTCAACGCGCCCGGAGCGTCGCGAGTGAGTGCCGAATTCCAGATGAACGGCATGGAAATGGGATTCAACCGCTATGACCTGCACCCGTCCGACAACGGCACGTTTGTTTCAAGCGTGACGTTGCCGGTATGTGTCAGCGGACGACGCGACTGGACCCTGACCCTCGAGATTGACGGGGTGCATTACGCACTGCCCTTCAGTACGCGCTGAAACCTTCCGTACATGTAAGCGTCATAATACGCAGCCTATAATGAAAAGTGGATTATTGAGGGGTCAACACGATGCCAACTGAACACACCTATAAACAGTTTGACGCCGAGCTGGAAGCCGTGCGCGCCAACGTGTTGAAAATGGGGGGGCTGGTCGAGGAACAGATCACCAACGCCATCGAGGCGCTCATCCAGGGTAACATGAAGCTGGCCGACCAGGTGGACGCCAACGATCACAACGTCAATGCGCTGGAAGTGGCCATCGACGAGGACTGCACCCACATCATCGCGCGCCGCCAGCCGACGGCCTCCGACCTGCGCATGGTGATGATGGTGGTCAAGACCATCACCGATCTGGAACGCATCGGCGACGAAGCGGCGAAGATCGCGCGCATGGCCAGGCTGATCCATCAGGCCGAGCGCATCAGCCTGCCGCGCTTCTCCGAAGTCAAATACATGGCCGACCTGGTGCTCGACATGCTCCGCAAGGCACTCGACGGCTTTGCCCGCCTGGACGCCACCAAAGCGGTCGAGATTGCACGGCAGGACCAGTCGGTGGACGAGGAATTCCGCCTCAACCTGCGTCATCTCATCACGTTCATGATGGAAGACCCGCGCACCATTTCGGTGTTCATCGACATCCTGTTCGTCACCAAGGCGATCGAGCGCATGGGCGACCACGCCAAGAACATGTCGGAATACGTGGTCTACATGGTGAAGGGCAAGGACGTGCGCCACACTTCGCTGGAAGAGATCGAGAAGGAAGTGCTGTAGCCCGGGGACCTGCGCCGGGCAAAAAAAACGGGCGCCGAAGCGCCCGTTTTGCTATGCGACAATCCCTTATTTGCTGGGCGGCACATACCCTGCCGCGGCATCGACATTGCCACCGCCGAAGAAGTAGCGCTCCATCTGTTCCATCAAATAGCCGCGCGCCTGCGGGTCGGCCAGGTTGAGGCGGTTCTCGTTGATCAGCATGGTCTGGTGGCGCTGCCAGCCGCTCCAGGCTTCCTTCGACACGTTCTCGAAAATCTTCTTGCCCAACTCGCCCGGCACCGG